>NZ_NOLK01000055.1:0-49621 GCF_002245985.1 Nostoc sp. 'Peltigera membranacea cyanobiont' 232 | reverse complement strand
ATCAAAGTCAACTACAAGGCAGGAGGAACTTTCTGCCAGCAATCCACTTAGTGCGATAGTAGAGGTTGTCTTGGCTACTCCTCCCTTTTGATTAGTAACTGCGATAATCATATTTTCTTAGTACTATGCGATTTTTGATGAAAAAACATATATATATTAGTTACAGAATGAACTGATTCTATGACAATTTAAGTAGACCGCAAAGATTTTCACAAGTTTTACACCAAAGTAATGAAAAACTAATGCTCCAAATTGCTTGTTACCTAAAAAGCTAACTATACTTTCGTTCTGGCGATGAGGAGCGATTTAGTGAAATAAATTGGCGGTTAAAATACACTCATTTCCCAAAGTTCAGGAAAGAAAGTTCTGATGAAGTCTACCGAACGATAAGCCTAACGGCATGGCTTCGCTTACCGCCCAAGCCACCTAAACAACAGCCAAAACCCAACGACCCAAGTCCAGAGCTTAACCTTGTAGCTTATAAACCAGTAGATAAACAGCAGCCAATCTCTCAGCCTGACATTACTCCCAGTGATGAGTCACCGTCAGTTGAGCAGCCAGTTCCAGCAGAGGTGATACCTCTCATGTCAAAGATGAACGCCGCTGAAAAACCGCAACATTTAGAGAAAAGTAAAGCCAAACGCACCTCTACTGAACTGTATTGGATTTTAATTACTATTCCTCAAGGAATATACTTACACTTGCTTGTGAAAAAATCAGTTTAAATACGTTCTATTCGTAGTTTAAGATGGTGGCAGGAATACTGCAATATTATTGTGTGAACCTAGTACTGAAAGTCTTGCTAAAAGCAGCAGAAAAGAATTAGTTCTAATAGAAAATAGGTGTCACCAAGGGTTTAAATACTGTATAAATTGTATGAATTATACTAAAACGTTCCAAAGGTAGAGGTTATGTTGGTCAAAATTTGTAAACATTAAATGTGCGGCAAAACAAACTAAAGCTGAGATTCAATCTTAGCTTGACAATAATCTAGCCAGATTTCAGAAATTCAACATACTAAGGCAATTATCATGAGTACTGCAATTGATAACTTCACCAAAAATCTTCATGACAATTTAGAAGCGGTTGAAGATCGGGTAAAATCGCTGAGAGAAAGTATTCAATCTGCGCCGAAAAAAACTCAAATTGAGATTGAATCTCAAATTGATGAAGCGAAGACAAAGCTAGACGCTAAGAAAAAAGAATTCGATGATTATCGGGCAAAGCTCAAAACTCAATTCGAGGAAAAAGAATCTGAAGTGAAGTCCCATGTCGAGGAATGGAAAACGGGTCGCAAAGCAAAGAAACTCGAACATCGGGCAGATAAAGCTGAAAACCATGCAGCTACGGCAACCTTCCTAGCGATCGCAACCATTGAAGAGGCAGAAAAAGCCACCTTAGAAGCGATCGCCGCCAGACTAGATGCCGAAGCCGCAACAGTAACTACAAAGAAGTAAGACACGATAAAAATAATTCGTAATGACGCTCTCTACGAGACGCTAAAAGCGTAGCTTGCAACTCTTACAGAGTACGCGGACTCGCTTTGCGCGTCGCTAACGTAATTCCTAATTCCTAATTCCTAATTAAAGACTGTTTCAGACCCTAAAAAAAAACTCTTATTGCTTGTATAAGCATTAGGGATAAACCCTTTTTAATTATGAATTATGAATTAATAATTATGAATTAGGTTGACATAGATAAAGGAGACAAATTCATGACATATACACATACGGTTGTTGCTAATTTCCCCTCCCATGCAGAAGCAGAAAGGGTTGTATTGGAGCTGCAAAAATCAGGCTTCGATATGCAAAAGCTCTCGATTATTGGTAAAGACTACCAAACCACTGAACATGTGCGGGGATTTCTCACCTGGAAAGATACTGCCATTGCTGGAGCCGCAGGAGGTGGTTATTGGGGTAGCTTTGTCGGAGGTTTATTTGGCATTTTAGCTGGGGCTGGAGTGTTGTTTATTCCCGGAGTCGCTCCAATCATCATTGCTGGCCCCATTGCAGGAGTATTGGCCGGTTGGTTGGAAGGAACCCTTGTTGGTGCTGCTGGTGCTGCTGCTGTCGGAGGACTGGCAGGTGCTTTAGGAGGGTTAGGAATCCCCAAGCACGAAATAGTGAAGTACGAAACTCAAATTCAAGCAGGCGAGTTCATAATCCTTGTGACAGGGAGCAACGAAGATGTCAGTCAGGCGAGGCAGATGCTAGACAAAATTAGTCATGGAATGAGTATGTCGATCCCTGTCTAAGGCTTTGAATTATTAACCTGCCAACATTAAACATAGAAGTGAAAAAGAACGTAGAGACGTAACAGTGCTATGTCTCTAGAAGGGTTCTGGATAACGCATATTTAATTTTTGGTTTAATTTCTGAAGATATCTAAAGGAGTCATCATGGTAAGTAAAATTGACATTAACAAATCTGTGCCGCGTGAGCGATGGGGTGAATTTTTTGATCTGTTTTCAAGTGGTAATCGTGGACGGCATATTTCAATCGAAATCATAGATTCAGAACTCGGTGATGCAGAACTGATTCAGGATGCACCTTTAATGGCAATGGTTTACGATCGCCCCGGCAAGGGAGATGATTTGGTGATTGAAGTGGGTAGAGATGAAGTGACTTATGCTCACACCGTCGATTCACCAACTGAAGTTTTAACGGGACAGAACTCAAACGGTGTGATGATAGCGGTTCGGATTAGTGACGCGGCTGGAAGAAAAACCTTGATTCAGCTACAAGCTAGTTGATATGGTTGCATAATGCTGAGTTTAGATAAAACAGCATCCAATATTTCATAACCTGCATTAATCAATATGTCTCTTATTCAAAACAAAGTAGTAATTATCACCGGAGCCAGCAGTGGTTTAGGTGAGGCGACTGCGAAGCGACTTGCTGCTAGTGGAGCAAAACTGATGCTAGCCGCCCGCCGTGAAGATCGGCTCAAAGATTTGGTTGCAGAGATCGCTAAATTAGGAGGAACTGCAACCTATCGAGTGACGGATGTGGTAGATCGCTCACAGGTGGAAGCCTTGGCGAAGGAAACTTTGAGTACATACAGCCGGATCGACGTGCTAATTAATAATGCTGGCTTGATGCCGCTCTCTCCTCTCGATCAAGTAAAGGTGGAGGAATGGGATCGGATGATCGATGTCAACATTAAGGGCGTTCTCTATGGAATTGCTGCCGTGTTGCCGATTATGCGTCAGCAAAAGTCTGGTCACATCATTAACCTATCGTCAGTGGCCGGACATAAGGTGTTTCCTGGGTCAGCAGTCTACTGTGCTACTAAGTACGCAGTGCGAGCGATCTCTGAAGGGCTGCGACTAGAGTCAAACGGTGAAATCCGTTCGACTAATATCTCACCAGGAGCCGTTGCCACTGAACTGACTACCACGATTAGCGATAAAGACACAGCAGCAGGAATTAATCAACTTTATGCGATCGCTATTGATGCAGATGCGATCGCCCGGGCGATCGCCTACGCCATTGAGCAACCCGATGATGTTGATGTGAACGAAATGATTATCCGTCCAACACGTCAGGAACTTTAGATTTAGGTTCACAAAAGACGTAAGACACGATTAAACCAAGCTTTGCAGGGACTTAGTTGATATGGGTAAAGTATCTAATGCCTATTTGTTAGGTGGTGGTATCGGCTCTTTGGCCGCCGCCGCCTTCATGATTCGAGACGGCAGACTTCCTGGCGGAAATATTTTTATCCTAGAAGCAAAGCCCCTGCTGGGCGGAAGTATGGATGGAGCCGGGAACCCTACAGATGGCTATTCCCTGCGCGGGGGAAGGATGTTAACGACGGACAATTACGAATGCACTTGGGATCTTTTCAAGTCGATTCCCTCCCTGAGTTCGCCCGGTAAAACGGTATTTGACGAAACGATGGAGTTCAATGAGCAGCACAAGTCAAATTCAATGGCGCGTCTGGTTGACAGCCGACGGGCGAAAGTCCCTGTGAGTTCGATGGGCTTTTCCATGCAAAATCGTCAAGAGTTACTGAGGCTTACCCAAGCTGGTGAAACTGAGTTAGGTGCTAGTTGTATCACAGATTGGCTTTCCCCTGAATTCTTTGAGACTGAATTTTGGTATATGTGGGTGACTACGTTCGCCTTCCAGCCGTGGCATAGTGCTGTTGAATTCAAGCGTTACTTGCATCGCTTCATGCTGGAATTCTCTCGGATTGAAACCCTCGCAGGGGTTAAACGCACCATCTACAATCAGTATGATTCGTTGATTCTTCCCTTACAAAATTGGCTTGCTGCCCAAAATGTCCATTTCCTCGTTGATTGCAAGGTGACGGATCTCGATCGCACCACAGCAGAGGGTAAGTTAGTAGTGACAGGCATTCATTATCAGCAGAGTGGTGAAAGCAAAACCATCGCGGTTAAAGATAGCGACTTGGTTTTTCTACAAAATGGCTCGATGACCGATGCCTCAAGTCTAGGGTCGATGACAAGTGCGCCCAAGAAGCTGACTAAACAGGACTGCACTAGTTGGACTTTGTGGGAAAAGCTGGCAACAGAAAGTCCAGATTTTGGTAATCCGGCTGCTTTTAACAGCAGCATTGCCCAGTCTCTCTGGGAGTCTTTTACGGTGACACTGAAAAACCCTGCATTCTTCGACAAAATCGCTAAATTTAGCGGTAATGAAGCGGGGACTGGCGGGCTGATAACGTTTAAAGACTCAAACTGGTTGATGTCTATTGTCCTCGCCTATCAACCCCATTTTATAAATCAGCCTGCTGATGTACAAGTCTTCTGGGGATATGCTCTTTTTGGCGATCGCGTGGGTAACTTCGTGCCTAAGCCAATGAGTGAGTGCAACGGTGAAGAAATTCTGCGAGAACTCTGCGGTCATTTACGATTCGATTTGGACATCGTAGAATCGGCAAACTGTATTCCTTGCAGAATGCCGTACATCACAAGTATGTTTATGCCTCGTTTACGTAGCGATCGACCGTTGCCGATCCCTCGTAGCTCAAAGAACCTCGCTTTCATCAGCCAGTTTGTGGAAATTGCTGATGATGTCGTCTTCACAGTTGAGTATTCAGTGCGAGCTGCTCAGATGGCAGTATACGAATTCCTCAGTATCGATCGCCAGATCCCACCTATCTCGCGTCATGACAAGTCACTGCAAGTCGAGTTTAAGGCTTTAGTCAAAGCCTTTAGGTAAGTTTTGCCTAAACAGCATAACCCTAAAAAAAAGCTATGCATACAGAAATGAAATTAAGATGAAATTTTTTAAAACTTGAAACAGGTCAAAAATCATGCGAGTAGTCGAACCATAATACGTATGCAAAATAAATAATACAGGTAGATATATGAATAGTAAAACACTGATTTATAGTTTCATCGGGCTTGTTACTAGTAGTACCATTGTTGGCTTATTAGTTACAAATAGTACACAAGCTAAAACTCCAGATTCAGAACATAATTATCATCACCCATTTGGTCAAACTACCGCCGATCAACAAGGAATGATGGGTCAAGTCGATCAGCATTTCATCACAATGATGATTCCCCACCACGAACAAGCAGTGCAGATGGCAGATTTAGCCTTAAGCCGTGCGAAGCGTCCTGAAATCAAACAACTCGCTCAAGCCATTAAAAAAGACCAAGTGCGTGAAATTCAACAAATGCGAACTTGGTACAAAGCATGGTACGGCAAAGAAGTTCCTACTATGGCGATGAATCGTCTGCAAATGATGAGAATGCATCAGAGTACGACCGGTCAAGGTAGCAACCAAGGGATGATGCAAATGTCTATGAACGCCGACATGAAAGGCATGGAAGTAGATTTGGAAGCCTTGAAAAATGCCACCGATTTTGACAAGGAATTTATTCGCCAGATGATTCCCCATCACCAAATGGCAGTAAAGATGGGGCAGATGGTTTCTAGCAAAACTACCAAACCAGAAATTCGCAAATTAGCTCAGTCCATCATTAAAACCCAAACTGCCGAAATAAATCAGATGCAGCAATGGGATCAAGCTTGGTATAAGTCTACTCAGAGATAAAGCTAGATGTAAGTAATGGGTTCCTCATAGGAATTGTTGCAGTTGCAAATACATTGAAGGGGATTGAAGCCCGAAGCTTATGAAACAGTTGCGCGTAAACACCATCACTAACGCGATTAAAACAGTCGATGCTAGTGCTACCGTACATAGCGATCCAACAACCAAGACTGTTGTAGTGGAAACTGAATCTCCTGAATCAGCAATTAAGACAGCGATCGCCCAGGTTGGCTATCCTGCTAGTTAATCCAGCGTAATTGGCTCTGAAGAAGTCAGAACCAATTACTGAATGTCCAATTCTCAGGTATAAACGCTATAGCTATCCTGTAAAGATTTTTATTGTTCGAGGAACTTTCTTATGAAACCGGATTACCTGATTGTCGGTAGTGGTTTATCAGCATTAGTATTTGGCGCTTTAATGGCAAAGTCTGGCAAGACTGTGCAAATTCTCGAAGCCCATGAGCATCCTGGAGGCTTTGGGCATACGTTTACAATGGCTAAAAAGTATACGTTTAACGCTCAATTTCATTATGTCTGGGACTGCGGTGAAGGGCAAACCGTCAATCGGGTACTCAAAAAACTAGAGTTAGAGCGAGAAGTAACTTTTGAACGTTATGACTCGGACGGCTTTGATCGCATGCGAATGCCAGAGCATAAGTTGGATATTCCCTCGGAACCAGAAGAACTAATCCAGCGATTGTCTAATTTGTTTCCTGCTCATGGCGATCTGATTTGCCAATTCGTCAACGAAGTAGAAAAGACTGGTGCAGGTTTGAAAAGACTCTCTCCACCGATCAAGCCAATTGAACTGCTAAAACATCCAAATGAGGTATTCTCTACTGTCCAGTATCTCAATAGCACACTTCAGGATGTCTTTGACAAGTTCCAGCTACCCCAAGATGCTCAAACCCTATTAGCCCTGCAATGGCCTGATTTTTTGCTGCCGCCAAATCAACTCTCTTTCTATGCTTGGGTTATATTGTTCCGAGGCTATCAAGCAGGCGCATTTTACCCAACCCAGCATTTTGAACATGTGATTAATTCGTTGGTTAATGTTATCGAATCATACGGGGGACAGGTGCTTCTCAACCATGAAGTTACGAATTTTAGAGTCACAGACAGAACAGTTACGGGAGTTCAGGCGATGGATCTCACCACCCATCAAACCCATGAATTTACAGGCGACACCGTAATTTGCAATATTGACCCCAAAAAAGCCGCCAAGATGATCGGGGAATCGCAGTTTTCTAAAAGTCTACGTCGAAAACTCAACTATGAATATTCGCCATCTAACTACATGGCTTATTGCGTCGTCAAAGATATCGACCTCCGAGAATATGGATTTGGTAAGTGGAATCTCTTTCATACAGGGCATCACGATTTAAATGAAGCCTTCACGCAGATGTACGATCGCAATGACTTTTCTAATCCTAGTTTTGCCATCACAACGCCCACTTTATTAACTAAAGGAAGCCGGGATTGCCCAGAAGACTGCCAGATTGTGGAATTTCTCACAGTTGCCAATTACAAATACTTCCAGGAATTACGGGAGAGCGATCGCAAAGCTTACAACCAGAAAAAGCAAGAAATCTTAGACTCCATCCTTGATGTTGTAGAAAAAAACTATGTACCGAACTTTAGAAAACACATGGTCTTCCATATCACAGGTAGCCCTACTACCAATGAGCGTTTTTGCTGGTGTCCCAATGGTAATTCTTACGGCTCCAGTCTCACACCGCGCAACATGGGTATGGGGCGACTGAATCACGAAACCTCACTCAACCATTTCTATTTCTGCAATGCCTCATCTGGCTATCCAGGCTTTGCTCCCACATTTTGGACAGGTGCATTGCTGTATCAACGGTTATCGGGCGACCAAATAATTACTAATTCGTAATTCGTAATTAAAGAGGGTTCAAGCCCCCACTGATTGTAACTACGAATTACGAAAGCGTTGCGGTAGCGATAGCGCAGCGTTAGCGAGGAACGAGCGTCATTATCAATTACGAATTATGTTGACCAACTCTGAGGGTTTAAGTTTCATAGCAACTAACAAGCAGAAAGTTTTGCAACGGGGATTTAGAATCCGCTACAAAACTTAATTACGAATTACGAATTACGAATTACGAATTACGAATTATTTTAATTGAGAGGTAAATCATGAGAATTGCGATCGTTGGGGGGGGAGCCAGTGGCATGGTGACAGCTTACCTGCTCGATAAACAAGGGCATCATGTCACTGTGTTTGAACGGCAATCTACTTTAGGTGGACATATTCGGACACTGAACAAGAATGTTCAGCCGAACCAATCTGATTGTAATGAAATTTTGGAAAATGGAGTGCTGGAATTTCCGACTGTGTTTCATAACTTCATCGCCCTCATGGAAGAGTTAGGGGTGGAATTAGAACCTGTGAATATGGGTTCAGCGATGTTTTTCAAAGATGGCAGCCACTTTTTATCGGGAGTCGCAATCCAGAAGAACTTCACAGGTATTCGCCGCCTGCTCGAATATTTACGCCTCGATACCCTCTATGCTCGTTCTGCTGGATTATGGCTAAGAATACAATTTGCTCACCTGCAAGATTTCTATAATCAGCCTTTGTCGCAATACTTGAAACGTGCCTGTACTCGCAATACTTGGCTAAAATTGCTAGTTATGTATAGCTATTCAATGCCGTTGGAATTGATTGATGATTTTCCGGCAGAATTGGCAATGCCTGTCTTACGCAACGATGTTGCAGTCAATTGGGTCAGGATTAAAGGCGGTGTGTATTCTTACATTGAAAAAATTCTGGCGCGATTTCAGGGTGAGGTTTTGCTGAATGCAGATATTGACCGGATTTCCAGAAGCTCGGATGCTGTGAAAATTGTGCGAAGGACGGGTGAAATTCAGGAGTTTGATAAAGTCGTGTTTGCTACACCACCCGACCAAGTAATGGCGCTGTTAGCAGATCCAACGGATGCCGAAATCAAACGGTTTTCTGCCTGGAAAGCCAATTATGCGACTACCTTACTGCATACAGATAGTTCCATATACACCCGCTATGACATTAAACAACCCTCAGAATTTGATTTTTTTCAGGCAAAAAGCCGATGGGGTTATAACAGTTGCCTAAATCAGATTTGTGACATCTCATCGCCACCAAATTATTTTCTCTCGTTCCAACTAGAGGAGTTGATTGCTAGCGATCGCATTATTCACATTCAAAAACATCACACCCCATTATATACCACTGAATCTTTTCAATACCGAGATGAAGTAGTTGCCACTAATGGCGAGAACAACACCTACCATGCAGGAGCCTACCTTGGTGATGGCTTGCATGAAGGAGCGATCGCTTCTGCCTTTCGAGTCGCTCAACTGGTTGGGTTAAGCCAAAGCTCGATTGATATCACAAATCGTAAATCATTACCACAATTTGTACAACATTGAGCCATCAAATTTTTTATATAAATTTAAAAGGAGATCAGCATGAGAGTTATTGAGCCTGAAATTGATGAGCAAGTTGTTAGTTCTGGATGGACAACTGCGATCGCTATTCTCACGATCGTGTTGGGCATCATTGCGATCGCATTTCCTTTCTTTGCCAGCGTTGCTTCAACCTTACTATTTGGCTGGATATTCATCTTTGCTGGAATTGCTCAAATTGTTTATGCCTTTCAATCAAGAGGTGCAGGTAAAGTTATCGGGAAGCTGATTCTAGGTCTTTTGTATCTCCTGGCTGGAATTCTCGTGGTGGCAAATCCGTTTCAAGGGGTGCTTGCCCTGACGTTAGTGCTGGGTATTACTATTTTTGTGCAAGGCGTGATTCAAGTGGCGATCGCATTTCAAATGCGCCGGATTTCATCTAACTGGGGATTAATGCTTGTAAGCGGAATCATCGGCATTATTTTCGGTATTTTCATTTGGTCTAACTTTCCATTTAACGCAGTTTGGCTGATTGGCACTTTCATTGGCATCAATCTTTTGTTCGATGGAGTTTGGATGCTAACTCTGCATTCAGGACAGCGCCGCGCTTTACAGTAGAAAAGCAGATGCTAGGCAAAATTATTCTGTCGATAGCTGTCTAAGAGGTTGTTTAAAAAGTCTAATTTATTACTTGCCTCAGCGATTGGAAATCGCGGCTACACAGGCAAAACCTGCCTCCGCAGGTTACAAACCCTTGATTTTGTATTAGTCCACGGAGGTAGACTTTGTTTGTGTAGTAGCGATTTCCAATCGCCAATACTTTTCAAACTTAATCTAAAAGTCATTTATCCCTTCCTAAATCCCGGATTTCTCACCACACCTCTCAAAGCCCGTGCTTGTGCAGGGGAGCAGGGGAGAGTTCAAATACCAAGTTCTTTCCCCTCTGCCCCTCTGCCCCTCTGCTCTATCAAACGCCTAAAGCTTGTGAGAAATGCGGGTAAATGCTCTCGGCTTGCTCATATCAATTTTTACGGGAATTTCTATGTGGCTTCATTTACAACGTACTTCTAAAAAACAACTTACTTAGGCTTAAAAAAATGATTATTAATCATCAATTTCAAGCGACGCAACCCGTCGAAAACCAAAATAGTCAACGCGTTGCAGTTTTACTTGCAGGGTATGGTGAAGTGCAATCTTATCGCGCTCTGAGTGTTTACAACCAAGCTGCAACGAAGTACATTGCATCTCAATTTGTGCCGATTCCAGAATGGCTATATCCTCTTGCTGGTTGGTTTCTCGCACTTCAAGATTTGTACAATTTTGGAGTCAAGCACGATCATTTCATGTCACTCGAAAATGAGATTTTTGAAAAACAACGTCTTGGTATTGAAGAACAGTTACAACACCAATGGGGAAATAGGGTGCAAGTGTTCAAAGGATTTTATTTCTGTCAACCCTTTGTGCAAGAAGTTGTAGCAGATATCATTGAGCAAGGGTTTCAAAATTTGCTGATTTATCCAATGCTTGTGGTCGATTCTGCATTCACGGGCAAAATAGCTGTCGAGCAAGTTAATGAAGTTATTGCTGCAACTGCATCTGTAAATGAGCCTGAACATTCAACCTTCAAAACAATTCGATATATTCCAGCCTTTGCAACTGAACCTGCCTACATTGATTTGATGGCGCGTAGAATTAAGGAAACTCTGAATCAGCTATTTGTTGGTCGCTTTTTTCAGTCTCAAATTGGTATTGTATTAACGGTTCACGGTGGCCCAGAAAAAGCGCAAGGATTGTTAACTGGGGTAATTGATGGACAAGCCCTTTATGATGGTGTCCAAGCAAAGTTGCAACATCAATATCCCCTAGTCTCCATCGGTTGGGTAAATCATGACACACCTTTCATCAATTGGTCACAACCCAATTTGAAACAAGCGGCGAAAAGTTTGATTACAGCAGGGGCCCAAACAATTCTGTTTAAACCCCTCGGCTGGGTTACAGATAATTATGAAACCATTCTTGATGTCGAAGATGCGATTCAATCTTTGCAGCGTCAATATCCAACGGTGACTTACACACGGCTCGATTGTGTCAATGACGATCCTGATTTTCTGAAAATAGCAGCAGGATGGGCAAATCCTCACATTGAAGCAATGCTGTCAATGCCGCAACACCACGAGCATATTAAAAGTAGAAGACTTGATTTTGACTGAATTTTATAAATACACAGAAGAAGTAATTTTTGAAGGTTTAAAGTTACTAAATTTATCCCAAGGAGTACATCATGGATAAAATCAGAGTTTTGTTTCTCAATCAGTCTAGTGGCGAGGATACATTTGCCCAAGTTATTGAAAACATTTTATCAAATCTGAAATCGCTGGATACCCTAACATTATCAGAAACAGTTTCAATAAAAGAGGCAAAAGAAAAACTAGTAGATAATGATGTCTTGATAATGTGGCTTGACCGCGACAATTCTGATGCTTGGCATCAGTTAGATGATTTTATGGAAGAATCGGAAAAATTATATTATCTAGGATTTATTGTTATTTTTGGCTTTCAAAGAGAAAACTTACTGGAGAACGCTACCGAAGCGATGTTGCGGACAATATATCCATTTGTGTGTCCTATTGACTTTGATGTACTTCACGCATCTATTAAAGCAATAGATTCAAAAATGAAATATAAAAAATCTCTGGTAAATTTTAAGAAGGATTTACTTGAAGCAGACAGTTTAAATTCTATAGTAAACAAGGCTCTTGAACAGTTAAAACATCATCCATTGGTTGGATATCAAGAGGCAAGTATATCATTAGTTGATAGAAAAAATAAACCTAATAAAAGATATTTCTTAAAAATTGACCCATCAAGTCTTCATGGAGATCGGAGTCTTCAGAAAAATATTCAAGACGACAAACTGATCGCGAAAGTAGATCAAGACACAGTAGTTATTCTTGAATCTATATATGCAGACGAATCAAGACAACAATTTATTGATTGGGGTTGGGGTTGGGAATACGACAAACCTTCAACACAACATATCAAATCTTGGATTGGATTGGCTGCAAAATATCAAGGGGATACAGTAGCAATTATTACTCTCCATCATCAAATAGCAGGTCAATATAAAAAATCTAATCAGAAACTTGTAAGTTTTCTCAGGGAGTTTGGTGAAATTTTTGCAAATGCTGTTGAGGATTTCTTCATAAAAAGAAATCAGAGTGTAGTTAAAGAAATTATCAATAAAATTGCAGATGATTTAAATAGTAAAGAACTGGTAAAAAACATACTCCTAAAATTGCAAGATACGCTTAAATGTAATACCTGTAATTATTTTTCAATTGTATATGATTCTGATAGTAAAGAAAGATATCTTTCAGAATTAACTTCAACCAAAGATGATTCAGAAAAAAGTAACCATACATTTAAAAAAGGTGTTGGTATTGTAGGGGCTGTACTAAAGGATGGCAAGAGTAGAATTGTCCCCCATGCATCTGAAGACGGGGAGTTTGTCTCAACCATCAATTATCCAGGCTACAATCTTTCTATGTTAGCAGTACCTGTAATACCAGTATTTTCTAAGGACTCAAATAACCCTAATCTTATAATTGGTATTATTTGTTGCCATAAGAAAGAGCCAGATTATTTTACTGTGTATGATCGATATCTTGTTGAAGAAATTGCGATTAGCATAGCCACTGTTATTCAACGCACAATGACCTTAGAGTTATCGAATGAGATTAGTTCAGAAATGGCTAAACTTGTGGGATATCAAGATAAAATTGGAGAACTACTCAATAATATTTGTAACTATATATTAAAAATAACAAGTGCTGGATCAGCTAGCATTCATCTTCTCACTTATTTAGAAGATGAAAAAAAATATAGATTCCTAGAAACCCATTATGATGTTGAGCATGATGAAGCATCTCCTCGTTTAAATGGCAATGGCACTACTGATTTGGTAATAGAAAAGGGCGAAACTGTAGAGTTTTCAAAAAAACTGGGAAATTTTAATCGGATTGCACCAGAACAAAGACACAAAGGTGTTAAATATAAAATTGTTGTCCCTCTGATCATCGCTGAAGATAAGCATAAACCCATCGGGGCATTATATTTGACTAAATGCGATTCAGAAGAACCATTATCTAAGGTTGAAAAATTCGCATTAGAACTGTTTGCAAGTCAAGCAGCTAGTATTATCAATGATTCAAATATTTTAAAGGAAAATAAGTTCAGGGCTGATGCCCATGAACGTTTTGTTGATGCGAGTACATCAATAGCTGGCAAAGACGATATAGACTTGCTATTAAAAGATATTGCAGAATATTCTTGCTCTCTTGTAGCTGCGGATTTTAGTTATCTAGTTACTTGTGATGCTACAAATAAACTTGAAGCTAAAGCTGCATTTCCTGAAGATATATTAAATCATTTAAAAGATAAATTAAAGAATAATATTTCTAAAGAGAATAAGATTGGAATTATAGGTCTTGCTGTACAAAAACAGGAATCTATCATTATTAATGACATTAATGAAGAGAAGGAAAAAAAATCAGAAAATTGGCGGTCATATATTGAATTTAAAAAATCAACTCGTTCGCAGTTGTCCGTACCTATTTTAAGAAAAGATAAGACGGTAATTGGTGTAATTAATCTTGAGGACGATAAACCCTATTTTTTCACTAAGTTACATCAGCAGATTATCGAACATTTTGCAAGACAGGTGGCAATTGCATTTCACAAGAGAGAATATATTGATCGCATAACGAATAATAACTACTTATTGACTGGGTTACATCAATCTTTGTCTAATATTATGTCGGAATCTTCTAAAAGCATTCTGTATCAAGTGGTTTCAATGACTCGTGAAACTTTAGGAGCTAAAGAAGTTTTTGTGATTATATGTAAAAATGGAAAGTATGATAATACAACTAATAAAATTATTCCAGAAAGATGTGGTATTGGGAAGGAATTTTTGGAAGAATTTTCTTTAGATGTTTATAATAATAATGATGTCGATCCGAGAATGAAGTTTTACTCAGAGAGGGATAGGAATCTCGATCAAGATAAAAATGATTCTAACCAGAAAGAGTTTGAAAAACTAGGTTTGGATGGATTATGCCTTCCTTTGTCCTCTGGGCTTAATAATAAAATAGGGATCATGTGGATATTTTTCTCGAAGTACATTGATAAAAAACAGTTAGAAGAAGATAAAGATGTATACAGACTTTATCTAAATCAGATTGCATTAGCCTACAAAAATTGCACCCAGTTTGAAGAATTAAAAAAGAAAGCCAGTGAGGATTTATCTAAAAAAATTGATGTTGATATTAATGAGGCACGAAAAGAAGCAAATAACTTTTCTTGCTTGACACTAGCTAGTTCAGTTATTGGTCTTGTATTAATTTTTGGGGGTTTGATTTGGTCATTAACACATAACAACACAAATCCTAAAAATCCTATAGATACAGGAAAACTTACTGCTATTTCCGGTGTATTAGTACAAGCAGTTACTGTGTTAGCTTTTAATCGTGGGAAAGAAGCGAATGATCGAGTGGATAAATATCACAAAGAGGTTTACACTGTTGGTCAATTAAATATTCTACTCTCAGCTACAGAACAGCTTGATCCACAAATTATACAAGAAGAAAAGCAAAAGATTATTCAGACTACTACTACTCATTGGCTTGAATCAATCAATGAGATAAAGAATACTGATAAGACTAATGAAGTCAAAAAAATTGATAAGTAAGTGGTCGAAATGAAAAGTGAAATGAGCGGTTTGAGTTTGAGGGGGAGTTTTTCTAAGCCACGATAGATGATGCAATTTATCGGTAGACGGCGATCGCACACATTTTATTTGCAATAGCAGAGATGGCACTGTTTGTGGCGATCGCTCGGCTAGAAAAGAGCCGGACGATCGCACCGATCAACTAATTTCCTTACTTTACCAACGCCTTTGTGCCCCCACCATTTGTCGTTGCATTCTCTGTATTCGGTGTCATCACTGCTGCGATCGTCGTTGTTGGCGCAGTATTCCCTACGGATCGCTTACTACTCTTGCGTGGTTTACCCCCTGCCTGCATATACTGCAAACTGTTTTTACCATAGCGCGTCGCCACACTCATCAACATTTTTTCCGAGTAGCTTCTCAAATCCTGCTCTAGCAATTCAATCTGCCCTACCGCTTCATCAACTGTGGAAAACATTGTGTTGTAGCTCGATAGCTTCGTTTGCAAGGTTTCAATCCGCTTTTGATACTCCGCTAAATTCAAGCTATCGCCAAACTCAAGCGTTTCGCTAATCGATCTCATCCCCGATATCCGTAGCGTTGCCTTATCCAATACTGTAGAACTGCGTTTCAGTCGCGCCATGAATGCCTCTCTTGCAAAAAATTATATGAAAATTACTACAGACTTGTGGTTCCACTTTAGCTATTTGCCATTCTTTTTCCCCTGAGTAAAAACCACCAAAATTAAAGTGAAGTTTAAGGTAAAATCTGATATTTATTCCCTAATTTCACTTGAAATCTTTAAAATTATTTGTATAAAAAATTTTATGAGAAGAATTCAGAACTCAGGTGGTCACTGAGCGTAGTCAAAGTGAGTCAGAATTTAATATGAATTCTATAAAACTGGTTGATGTAGAACGTTGGCGAGTCCACAAGCGTCTGAATATCGTGTTGAAGTACTTAAATATCGTGTTGAAGTACCCAAATATTGTGTTGAAGTACTTAAATATCGTGTTGAAGTACTTAAATATCGTGTTGAAGTACTCAAATATCGTGTTGAAGTACCCAAATATCGTGTTGAAGTACCCAAATATCGTGTTGAAGTACCCAAATATCGTGTTGAAGTACCCAAATATCGTGTTGAAGTACCCAAATATCGTGTTGAAGTACCCAAATATCGTGTTGAAGTACTTGCGTTGCTTTTATGAAAAGTGAAACTAAATTGATGCTGATTAAAATTAAGGCAGCGCGTTGCGGTTCATTCCTCATATAGTTTGGCGCATCTTCATACAGAATTGGTATCAGCTATCCAAAGATTTTGACTTGCTCAAAGTGCATACGTTTCACTCGTACATCGACCGTTACGTTTTATATCGTATTCAATCAATTCATTCAGGAAATAGAACAACCATCCGTCACACTAAAACCAATATGGAAAATGAAACCAAATTGACGCTGATTAAAATTATTCACACGTTGATATGGGTATTTTTCAACTTTGTGATTTTCTATATGCTTTATGCCGCAATCGCAAATAAACTCGATTCCTGGCTCTGGATTGGTTATGGATTTGTATTTATAGAAAGTATAACCCTACTAACGTTTAAATTACACTGCCCATTAAATCTGCTTGCCCGAAAATATTCAAATTCCCAAAAGGACAATTTTGATATTTATCTTCCAAGTTGGTTAGCCAAATATACTAAATCGATCTATACATCTATTTTTGCAATCATTTTTATCATCACAATCTATCAAATTCTGAATTAAAAATACTGGCGGCAATAATGACTAAACAGATTTCTCTCAATACGCTATGGAATTCTGCGACATCTAACGATCGTGTATTTCATTCAGACGAATACGCTCACCTGCCAAAAGCAACAAGACGATATCTCGAACACGCGATCGCTCCTGGAACCAAAATCGCATCTGCGGTACGATTGCAGATGCACGGCAAAATCAAATTGAAAAATTGGATTCCATTCAAAGCAGAGCAAGTTATTTGCTGGGAGCATGGACTGATTTGGAGTGCTACGGCATGGATGAATGGTTTGCCAATTGTGGGATCGGATCGAATTATAGACGGTATAGGTGCAATGCAATGGAAACTTTTAGGAATTTTCCCGGTGATGATAGCTTCGGGTTCCGATATTACGCGGTCTGCTGTTGGTCGTCTTCAGTCTGAGTCAATCTGTTTGCCATCTGCGTTGTGTGGTGATGATGTGTCATGGACAACAAAAGATTCATCACATTTACATTCCAGTTTTGTAGTGCAAGGTGAGAGAGCCGAACTAGATTTCACCATCGATCAAACGGGTCGGCTCAAGACTTTCAAGCTACCGCGCTGGAATAACCTTGATGGCTCTGAGTTTCATTATATGGACTTCGGTGGAATTATGGAGGAAGAACGCACATTCTCTGGCTACACTATTCCGACTCGTCTACGAATTGGATGGTACTTTGGCACTGAGCGGTTTGAGTCAGAGGGCGAGTTTTTCCGAGCCACAATCGATGATGCAATCTATCGCTAGAAAGATCAAACATCAAAAAGTCTGTTACGACTAGCGGAGCCTGATCTATGCAGGAATTTCTATTTGCTCTAACACTATCAGCTTTGCCTGTTGTCAGCAACTTCATGGGAGCAATGATTGCTGAAGCTTTACCGTCATCAAAACAAACATTAGGACTTGCACTGCACGCTGCTGCTGGGGTGTTGTTGGCGATCGCATCTACCGAACTGATACCGAGAGTTGCGATCGCTAAACCTGTTTGGGCAGCTATTTTAGCATTGTTTTTAGGTGGAGCTTTTTTTGTCTGGATTAATCAGCTTCTAAAGTTAAGCAAAAATCGACTGCGTGGCGTTGATCGTAATAGTGTTGGTTGGGTGATTTTTTTGAGCATTGCCATTGACTTATTTGGCGATGGCTTAATGATTGGCACTAGTCTAACGATCGCACCTCATCTAGGCGTAGTGCTGGCATCGGGGAGAGTTGTGGCTCACATTCCCGAAGGATTTGTCACCAATGCAGAGTTTAAGAGTCAAAATATGCCGCGAACACAGCGATTTTGGTTACTTGCGGCGTTTCTTATCCCTGTTTGGCTGGGCGCGACGCTGGGCTATTGGGGGTTGCGCGGACAAACCGATCTACCCAAGTTAATTGTACTTGCATTTACAACAGGTACTTTAATGGTGGCGATCGTTGAAGAAATTCTTCCTGAAGCCCATCAAACTCAAGATACAAACTTATCAACGTTGACGTTTATCGGGAGTTTTGCACTTTCAATGTTGTTCTCATCTTATCTTGAATAGCTAAGTAACTCTGTATAGAATCCACCTGATGAAAAAAGCATCTTTCTTAACACAACCCTTGTTTTTATTAGGAATATCTTTATTTATTTATATAATGGCACTTAGCTTGCCAGCACTAACTTTTGAGATAGTTGAACACAAAACAATACACACAGGTTCAATTTATATCATGAAGGGGGTTGAAGCTACAATTGGGGGAGTACTTGGATTGTTATTTCTTCAAGCGTCGGCTATTGGCTGGTTGGCTAATCCACTTTATTGGTATTCCTGTAAATTTTTTGTCCAGAAGAAATACAAGTTCTCAATATACGAATCATATTTGATTTTTGAACAGATACGTAGGGTGCGTTAGCGACAGCGTAACGCGCCAAATCCTTGACAATGGTGCGTTACGAACTTCGTTCTAACACACCCTACAATACCTAATTTTGTTCAAAAATCAAATAGTAGTCCTATAGCTTCTGCTTTTAGTTCAATTATTGTAGGTTTTACAGGCACAATTTCAACATATTGGTTTGCGTTACCTAATGGTAGTAGTCCTGATAGTCAGCTTCTATTAATCAAGTTACTTCCTGGTTTCTGGTTATGGCTTGCGGCTCCTGCCTTTGTGATGATTATTGCTAGTGGCTTTGCTTATTAAAAACACAGTCATCGCCTTGAAAGAAAAAGTGTGAAGCTTCCCTAGACTTCGTGAGAGCAATTGTTAGCATGATTGAATTGGAACTTATCTCTAACTGAAAATACACCCACCGCAAAAAACCTGCAATTCTCCTAAATTGCCGCTACGCGAACAAGAGGTAACTGATGCCAACTACAACAGATTTTAAAGACTACTATGCCATTTTGGGAGTAAGCAAAACTGCAACCCCCGAAGAAATCAAACGGGTTTACCGCAAGCTTGCCCGCAAATATCATCCTGACCTCAATCCTGGAGACAATGACGCAGAAACAAAGTTCAAAGAACTGAACGAAGCGAATGAAGTCCTCTCCGATCCAGAGAAGCGGCAGAAGTACGATCGCTTTGGTCAGCACTGGAATCACCCTGGTTACACTGAAGCACCGCCACCTAGTTCTACTAATGTTGGTACGACCGACTTCGATCGGTACGGCGATTTTGATTCGTTTATCAACGATCTGCTGGGTCGATCGAGACGTAAAACCTCCACTGGTGGCTTTGATGATTTTAATGGGGGATTTCGTTCTCAAGCTCCTGCACCGGATACTGAAGCTGCGATCGCCCTCACATTTTCTGAAGCATTTCACGGTGTTCAAAAGCGCCTGCAACTCGATGACGAAACCATTAACGTCCGCATTCCCGCAGGTGCAAAACCAGGCAGTCGAATTCGGCTCAAGGGAAAAGGTCGTCCTAGTCCGTTCTCTCAACAGCGTGGCGATTTATATCTAACTATTGAGGTGTTAACCCATCCCTTCTATCGATTTGAGGGCGATAACCTCGTTTGCGACATTCCAATTCGCCCCGATGAAGCGGTTTTAGGGGCAGAAATCAGCGTGCCTACCCCCGATGGTAGCGTGACAATGAAAGTTCCCAAAGGCGTGCGATCGGGGCAATCGCTGAGACTGCGCGGCAAAGGCTGGACATTGCCAAAAGGGGGACGAGGTGATTTATTTGCCAAACTTCAGATTGTCACGCCGCAAAACCTGAGTGCGATCGAGCAAGAATATTACGAAAAAATCCAGGCAAATACAAGTTTTAACCCACGTACCCAGTTAGAGGAGATTAAATTATGACTTTCAGCCTTTCAAAAACCGTGGTTTCACTCGAAGGTGAACAACTTTACAGCTTTGCTTATGCTGCGTTAATCACTAAGACTTCGATTACGCTGGTGAAGTTTTACGTTGAGTTAGGCGTAATCGAACCCATCGGTGATTTGCTGCATTCCCGCGAAATTGCGCGAATTGCTCAGATTCAACGCTTGCGTCGAGATTTGGGGCTGAACTTAGTCGGAGCGGCAATGGTGTTAGATATGACGAGTGAAATTGCTCAATTACGGGCACAGCTAAAGGTGTATCAGTCTCATTCATCAAACTCATTATGAGCTATCTGAACCAACGGTCAAAGCCTGCGTTAGATCATGAGCGCAGCGAAGTGCTGCAACAATTGGAAGATTGGCTAGAAACGCCAATGCTGGTGCTGGGCTTTGCTTGGTTGGGACTGTTTATCGTTGAGCTAGTTTGGGGATTAAATCCTCTACTAGAAGCGAGTCTCTTTCAGAGAGGCTTCTCGTAATTCGTAATTCGTAATTCGTAATTCGTAATTAAGTTTTGTATCGTATTCAATCAATTCATTCAGGAAATAAAACAACCGTCTATCACAGTAATATCATAAGCCAAAGTTGTTAATTTGACTCTGGTAAGCAGTTCTAAAATTCCATGTGGAACTAGTCAACAAAGGAGATATCAATGAAAACAAAAGTAGGGCTGTGGATTGACCATAGAAAAGCTATTGTCGTGACTGTTACGGAGAAAGGGGAAAATATAAAAGAGATAATATCGGAAGTAGAAAAACAGCCTCGGCGTTCTGGTGATTCACCTCTTAAAGGTGCTTACGAATCACATCAAGTACCCGCAGATGATAGCCTCCAGAGAATTTTTACAGGACAACTTAATATTTACTATGATGCAGTCATTGCATATATTCGTGATGCAGAGTCTATTCTGATATTTGGGCCGGGCGAGGCAAAGGATGAACTAAAAAAACGTCTTGAAGAAAATAACCTCGGTAGACGTGTTGTAGGCATTGAAACAGTTGACAAAATGACGGATCATCAAATCACGGCGAAGATTCGACAGCATTATGTCGAGTTGCGTTAGGGACTGACAAGAAATAAATTATCCAAAGAAACGAACCACAGAGACACAGAGAACACAGAGAGAGGAGAAATAGAGAGGGTTTTTGGGTCAGTTTTTAGGACATTTTTTTATTTGGAAGTCCCTTAGACAGCAAAAAGATTTACCGCAAACCAAACCGATGAATCCCCAACTCTCGATGTTTTGGAGCTTATCCACGGATCGGGTGCTTCAGCAGATGCACTCTACAACCGCAGGGTTAAGCCGTCAAGATGCCAAACAACGCCTGAGTGAGTTCGGCGCAAACAGCCTCAAACAAAAACACAAATCGAGCGCATGGATGCTGTTGCTTAATCAATTCAAGAGTCCGATTATCTTGATTCTGATTTTTGCGGCGGTGCTATCGATTTTTCTGAAAGATGCGGCAGATGCCATAATCATTTTGACGATCGTCTTCATCAGTGGGCTATTAGGATTTTGGCAAGAGCGAGGAGCCTCAAACGCCGTCGAAAAATTATTGGCATTGGTGCAAGTTAAAGCAACTGTTTTGAGAGATGGTCAATCTCAAGAAATCCCCAATGAGGAAGTGGTCAGGGGTGATATTGTGTTGCTGAGTGCAGGTAAAAATATTCCGGGCGACTGTCTAGTTTTAGAGTCGAAAGATTTATCGGTGAATGAAGCAGCACTGACAGGGGAAACCTATCCGGTTGACAAGCTAAGTGGCGTATTGTCGGCTGAAACTGGACTGAGCAAACGCACCAATTCCCTGTATCTGGGAACTAATGTGATTAGTGGAACAGCGATCGCAGTAGTCGTTCATACTGGAAAAGAAACTGAATTCGGCAAAGTATCGGAACGCCTGAAACTCAGACCGAGCGAAACCGAATTTGAAAGGGGATTGAGCAAATTTGGCTACTTTCTGATGGAAGTAACGCTAATTTTAGTAGTTCTAATTTTTGTCGCTAACGTCTACCTCCATCGCCCAGTACTGGAATCCTTTCTGTTTTCTCTGGCGCTGGCGGTGGGTTTGACTCCTCAATTGTTACCTGCGATCGTCAGCGTTAACCTGGCTCGTGGTGCCAAGAAAATGGCGAAAAAACAGGTGATCGTGAAGCGCTTACCTGCGATCGAAAACTTTGGCAGCATGAATGTGTTTTGCACCGATAAGACGGGTACGCTGACAGAAGGAGAGGTGAAAATTCACTCTGCGGTTGATGTGGAAGGGAAAGAAAGCGATCGCGTTCTACTTTACGCTTATTTGAATGCTGCATCTGAGTCGGGTTATATTAATCCCATCGATGCAGCGATTCGTGAATACAAAACATTCGATATTTCTGCCTATCAAAAGCTAGATGAAGTGCCTTATGACTTTAACCGCAAACGTCTAAGCATCCTGTTTAAGAAAGAGAGTACGCATCTAATTATCACTAAAGGCGCACTAAAAAATATTCTGGATGTTTGCTCAACCGTTGAAACGGCTGACGGAAAAGCGATCGCTATTGCAGATCGGCGACAAAAACTCCACCAACAGGCTGAAGACTTGGGCAGTAAAGGATTTAGAGCCTTGGGTGTGGCTTATCGTGATTTTAATCAAGATTCTTTCAGCAAAGACGATGAAACGAACATGACATTTCTCGGCTACCTCGCTCTCTTCGATCCGCCCAAAACTGGCATCGCTGACACCCTTAAAGAGTTGCAACTGCTAGGAATCACCCCAAAGATGATTACTGGAGACAGCAAGGCGGTTGCGATGAGTATCATTCAGCAGGTAGGATTGCCTGAACCAAAGGTGTTGACAGGCTCCGAACTAGAAAAGCTCAGTGATGAAGCCTTGATGCATCGAGTACAAGATACAAATGTCTTTGCCGAGGTAGAACCAAACCAAAAAGAGCGCATCATTATAGCCCTCAAAAAAGCGGGGAATGTAGTTGGATATCTGGGAGACGGCATTAACGATGCCTCTGCGCTTCATGCTGCCGATGTTGGCATTTCAGTCGAGAGCGCAGTCGATGTCGCTAAGGAAGCTGCTGATATTGTGTTGATGGCAAAGGATTTGAATGTCCTCATCGAAGGCGTAAAGGAAGGACGGGTGACATTTGCCAACACTTTAAAGTATGTATTTATGGCAACTAGCGCCAATTTTGGCAATATGTTTAGTATGGCGGGAATTTCTCTGTTTCTGCCCTTTTTACCACTGCTACCTAGTCAGATTTTGCTGACGAACCTCCTAACCGATTTCCCGGAATTGACGATCGCCACAGATCGGGTAGACAAGGAATTAGTCAATAAACCTCGCCGGATGGATATCAAGTTTATCCGCAACTTCATGATTGTGTTTGGTTTGTTGAGTTCAGTATTTGATTACCTCACCTTTGGAGCGCTACTGTTGCTGCTGCACGCTCAACCACAACAGTTTAGAACAGGCTGGTTTTTGGAATCTGTCATCTCTGCATCGCTGGTTGTGCTGGTCGTTCGTACCCGCCAATCCATTTTCAACAGTAAGCCGGGAAAATACTTGTTGGCGGCAACACTGGCGACTATCGGGGTGACAATAGTCATTCCCTGGACACCGTTAGCAACCCTGCTCGGATTTCAACCGTTGCCATTGAGTTTTGTGCTGGTTCTGGGAGCGATCGTGTTGTTCTACGTCACTGCCGCTGAGAATGTAAAACGAGTGTTTTACAGCCACGTAAAATTTTAGTCTCTCAGTTGATGGAAAAGCATACCATAGCACAGGTTGGTGGAAATAAGCCGCCCATTTGAAATGTCTAAGAGGATGTTTGAAAAGTATTAGGCGAATAGAATTTGCTACTATACAAATAAAGTCGACCTCCGTGGACTAAGAGAAAATCAAGGGTTTTCAACCCACGGAGGTGGGTTTTGTTTGTGTAGCCGCGACTTCTAGTCGCCCAGTGAGTAGTAAATGGGAGCAATGCGATTTTGTGAGGTACAAAAGATAGGTAACATAAATTACCTATCTTTTTAGCGATCGCTACTTAGAAAAGGCAAAAACAAGGAACTTCGACCTCGGTTTATTGGGAATAAGCCCTGGTAATTGAGATATAAAATCCGATCTCACATTTTCGCATTGCTCCCCTTTCTATGCATCTTCATACAGAATTGGTATAACTCAGTTAAAATACGTTTTAATTACAGTTTCTAATTGTCAATAAAAGACTGCAATATAATTGCATAAATCTAGTAGTGAAAGTATTACTACGAGGAGCAAAGAAAAATTATTTGTAAAAGCAATGATGTTTTAAAAAAGGTTTAAATAGTGTGTGAATTGTATAACTTCTACTAAAACGTTCAAATGGTAGAGGTTATATTGCAAGAAATTTGTAACTATTAAATGTGTAGTAAAAGAAACTGAAGCTGAGACATTCATTGGGTTAGAGATGCTCCTCAGTAAACTTCATAGATATCAACAAGCGTAAAAATTATTTTTTGACGGCTCATATCACTATGGGTAGGGCTGTAATTGAGACTGGATGCCCACAATGCGGTAGAGCAAGGCACATCGGTGGGCAAAATCGTAATCGACATTGCAATATGAGATAAAGTCATGACCACATTTCACACAATCTCAATCGATGGTTTAGATATCTTCTACCGAGAAGCTGGTTCCCGCAGTAATCCAACGATTCTGCTGTTACACGGCTTTCCGACCTCATCTCACATGTTTCGCAATCTGATGCCTGCGCTTGCCGATCGCTTCCATCTAGTTGCCCCGGATTATCCGAGCTACGGCAACAGTTCTATGCCAACTGTGGATGAGTTTGACTACACGTTTGATCGCTTGGCCCAAATCGTGGAGAAATTTATTACGGCGATCGCTCTGAAGCAATATAGCCTCTACGTAATGGATTATGGCGCTCCCATTGGCTATCGGATTGCAGCTAAATATCCAGAGCGAGTGGAAGCGCTGATTGTCCAAAACGGGAATGCCTATGAAGAAGGTATACGCGGCGAATTTTGGAACCCAGCTAAAGCCTACTGGCAAGACCGTTCTCCTGAGAATGCTGACAAGCTCAGATCCTTTTTCACACTGGAAACAACGAAGTGGCAATATACCAACGGCGTTCGCAATCTGGAAGCGATCAGCCCTGATACCTGGAATATGGATCAACCTCTCCTCGATCGTCCCGGCAACGATGAGATTCAGCTAGCGCTACTGTATAGCTATGGCACAAATCCACCACTATATCCGCAATGGCAGGAGTATTTTCGCAAATATCAGCCACCTACTCTGATTATTTGGGGTAAGAATGATGACATCTTCCCGGCTGAAGGTGCTTATCCCTACAAGGACGATCTGAAAGACGTTGAGTTTCATTTACTCGATACCGGACATTTTGCCCTAGAAGAGGAAGGAGATGCGATCGCAGATCATATCCGTCGCTTTATGACAACTCATGTTGGACAATCACAGGACGGGAGCAACACGATTTTTTGAGGTGGGGAAGCTGGGGGAAAGTGGGGAAGAGAAATAAATTAAGTGTGTTTAGTATTTTTTTAGTAGTAAAACATACTAAACTTTCTCTTTTATCTCCCAGCTACCCCCGCAATGCCAGCTCATTTCACGACGATCTCACTTTTTCGCGTTGCTCCCGTCCAAAACTTAGATAAGGTTTAATTATTTAATTCTCATTTCTTACGAACTAATCCCTGGGGAAATCCTGCTGGTAGCGACCTGACGAAATAGACCTTGACTGGTTCATCCCGATTTGAGTTCTTCACATAAGATGTACTTAGAAAAGGACGATATTGAGTCTGGTGAGCAAGATATACTTTCATGAAAGCTGTACTAAAAGCCTGAAGATGAATGCGTCCCAATTCTGGGTCACCTCCAGAGAAACCAGAGAAACGGTTAGAAGATGGTAAAATTACGCTACTCACACCACCAATCAAATCAGTATGAGTCCCTTTGTCACCAACACCCAAATACTTGTCTTTGGTAGTCAACCAAGAAAATGCTTGTACTTGTTCCAACAAGGCGGGAGTAATCGTGTCTGAGGCTCCACCAGCAATGACTACAGGAATTTCGATTCGGCTCATACCTGCTTGCCCAAGAATACTACTAGTAATTGGATTCAGAGCAATCACAGCTTGAACTCGGCGATCGCGTAAATCTAGGTTACTTAAGTTTTGTTGTATCTGTTCATAATTAGGAGAATTTTTTCCCAGTGCTAAAGCACGACACTGCAACAACAACGAAACATTGACCAGATCAGATTCAGATTTACAATCTTTGTGCAACTGATTAATATTGATGCGTGCGCCAGCTAAGACTAAGGCTGTGTAACCACCGAAAGATTGTCCAATCACACCGACTTGTTGAACGTTGATTTTTCCTTGTAGCCAGGGATCAGATGTTGAACGCTGTTCTAATTGATTAAGTACAAACGTTACGTCTAAAGGTCGGTCAATTAATTCTGTGTCTGCAAATACTTGTTGGCTTTTCCCTGTGAGTAGTGCTTCCATTTGGAGAGAATCACTACCAGGATGCTGAGGAACAACAACAGCAAATCCATAGGATGCTAAGTTTTCTGCCAAGTAAGCAAAGCTCTCGCGATCGGAACCTAGTCCATGAGAAATGACTATAACTGGTGCAGTTGTTTGACTTTGGGGTAAATAGATATCGGTTTGAATGACTCTAGTTTCAATGCTTCCAGTCAGGGATTTACGATTAGTATCCACAAACGGGATCGCTCTTTTTTCCCAAGAAAACGATCCTGACTTGTTGTATAACTCCGGCAATTTTGAGATATCTACAGGTGGTTCAGTCGATATTTCTGTATTAGACTGTTGCTCAATTACAGAGAGAGCTTGATTTGTCTCCTTGTTCAGAGTTGAAAGTTTATTCATCAGTGCGAAAAGCTCTTGGGAGTTAATCCGAATACTCTGTGAAGGGAAGTAGCGCATCGTATTCAGGAGTGTTAATCCCTCTGGATCAGCCGCCGCTAGAATCAACGCCGCACGAATTGCATAAAAACCGTTTTGTCTTGAATCTGTTTGAATCAATTCACCCGCAGATTTTAACATCAATTCTCCAATTTCTGAATAGAGAAATTGAGAGACTGCTACGGGACTTAATTTTTGTTTTTCAGTTAAAACCTGACGCAGTTGAGCAATATCCTCTGGTTTGAGGTACTTTTTATATGATGCTAGTTGACTGCTAATTTTACCTTCTTGAGCATAAGTTTTTAAATCAGCAACAGGAAGAGAAAATTCTAAAAGACTGTAAGAAAATTTTATTTGTTCAGCACCGAGAGCTGGCATCATTCCCATGCTCAACAGCCCGATAGCGGTACCGACCCAAGAAGGAATTTTAAGTTTCATAGCATCGTGTGAATGAGTAATTTGACCGTACCAATTTTAGATTGATGCCTACGGCGAGCGCTGGTGAATTATCCTGCGTTAGTGTTGGCGGATGAACCAACGGGAGCGTTAGATTCCAAAACTTCTCATGAGATTATGGATTTGCTGACGGAATTAAATCAACAGGACACTACAATCGCAATTGTTACCCATGATGCATCGGTTGCAGCTCAGACAAAGCGGGTGATTCAGATGCAGGATGGAGTGATTGTTGAGACAGCGATGGCTACGCCGACCAAAGGTAGGCTGTTGACTTTGTGCATTTTTCGGGAATTTTCGGGAAAATTATTCGTGTTATTTTTGTTTGACTTAAAGTGCCTGAAGCAGGCACTTTAAGTCAAAAACAGGTGACATATTTTTTGCATGAAGTCTTATGGGCTAAAGGATACAGAGTCAACACCCTACCGCTGGGGCTGCTTCTGTTCGGCCTGTCCCGCCGATCCGCCGTCATGCAAGCTTCAAAATACGCTCGGCATTGCGAAAGCAGATTCGCTCTCGATCTGATTCACTGATCGGCGCTTTGTTGATAAAGTCCGCCGCCTCTTGACTTGACTCGTATGGATAATCAACAGAAAACAGAATTCGTTCCGAACCGAGGGCCAAAATGGAGCAGAGAAGCGGCGGAAAGGAATCGACACCACTTGTTGTGATAACGATGTTGTCCCTAATATATTGAGATGGCTGCTTGGCGAGAGTCTTGCTGTGCGGCACGATCCCATAGCGGCTATCGAGTCGCCAAAGGTCAAAGGGCAATCCCTCTCCCATGTGCCCCAGTATGACTGTCGTTTTTGGGAACCGATCAAAAACACCACCCACAATGAGTCGCATCACGTGGCTGGAAGTTTCGGTTTGCCACCCCCACATGGGTCCCGCTAATTCGGGGTAACCGCTCAGTACGACAGGCTCAACCTTCGGGTTAGCGGGGTGTAGGTAGATGGGTACGCCCAGATTTTGTGCCTGTTCCCAGACCGGGAAGAATTTTTCGTCGTCGAGGTATTCACCATTGGTGTGGCCATTGATGAGCGCTCCCTTAAAGCCGAGTTGCTGTACCGCCCGTTCAAGTTCGTCGGCAGCCGCGGCGGGATCTTGCATTGGCAAATGGGCAAAGCCCGCGTATCGAGTGGGGTGTCGCTGAATGGTTTTTGCCAGAAAGTCATTTACTTCTTTCGCCTTTCGCACAGCTACTGTGGCATTAGGTTCGACCTGCACACCCGGCGTTGTCGCACTCAACACTGAGATATCAATTCCCGCCTTGTCCATCTCCTCCAACCTCAAGCCATCGAAGTCGACTAGGCGTTTTTTGAAATCCTCCATTGGTTCTGCGGCCACGCCTTGCTCGGAGTTTGCGGAGTAGGGTGCGAGCGCCTGTGTTAGGAAGTGTTCTTCCAGTGCTATTTTCTTGATCTTTTTTTGTGGCTGAATGAAGACGCGGTTAAATTCCATTGGACACCTCGCTTATTTGGTTGTTTAAAAGCTAAAGATACGTCACGGACGAGCGGTGCGCCTTTGCACATAGATATGTCTTTGGAGAAGACGGAATATGTGCAACGCTTCTTAACACAGCCCAGCCTTGCCGATCGCTTAAGTTAATTGATTGCGAAACCGCCGAATGCTCAATCCCATTAGCGCGATCGCAAACACTAACAAAATCAGCACTTGGGACCATAACTCTGCCAGCCCAACTCCTTTTAATATCACGCCACGACAAACTTCGGTGTAGTAACGCAGTGGATCAAGATAAGTCAACCACTGCACATAGGTTGGCATGGCAGCAATGGGTGAATTGCCTCCAGACAGGAGTATGAGCGGTGGGCTGATAAAGAACGAGATCAGTTGCGCCTGTTGCTCGCTTTTGACGTAGCAGGCAATCATGATGCCAATACTAATTCCTACCAAAAAATAGAGCACTGAGATACTAAAAAAAACTAGAAGATTGCCTCGAAACGGTAAATTGAAAGCAATTTTTCCGACCGTAAGTGCAATCGCAGCATCGAAGGTCAGCAGAACCAGTAGGGGCGCAATTTTTGCCAAGATGACTTCGATGTTAGAAGCAGGTGTCATCAGCAGTTGTTCGATTGTCCCTGCTTCTTTCTCATGCACCACTAAGGAAGCGGCGGCTTGAAGACCAATCGAAGTTAGCAAAATGCCAATGGTTCCAGTGACGATGAACCAAGAACCTTCTAAGCCGGGATTGTAGAAGAGCGTGGTTACAAGTTGAACTTGATTGCGTTGTAGGGTTGCGTTAGCTCCTGAACTATCCAATTGAGCCAGAGCATTGGTTGTAAGTGTCGAATCCCCATCTGAACTATCCTCCTTGCTCCCAGCTCCCTGCCCCTTTTCCTCTTTTTCAATGGGATTAGTAGCAGTTGTCCCTGTGCCTTGACGACGTTGATTGCTGGCCAAACGTCGAGAGTTGTAGTCACCCACCAACTGACTCAAATAGCCAGAAGCAATACTAGCAGTATTGGCATCTACGGCATCGAAGAGTGCCTGCACTTGCGTCGGGCGTTGACGGGCAAGGTCTCGATCAAATTCTGAGGGAACGGTGATGCCAACAGTCAGATTGCCTTTCGCTAAATCTGCTGTCATATCCTGCTCATTGGCGTAGTACTGAGCAATATCAAAGGCGTTGCTTTGACTAAACAGTTCAAGAAATTCTCGTGAAGCCCGGCTATGGCTATAGTCGGTGATGCCAACCCGCAGGTTTTTAAACGTTGGGTTCAGCGCAGACCCGAACAGTAGCAGCAGCAGAGTAGGTGGTATCAAGATTTGAATCAATAACTGGGGATTGTGCAGAATTTGCGAAACTTCTTTGCGAAAAAGTGCCCAAAAGCGGCTGCCTAAAATGCGATCAAAGAAAGTTGTCATCAGATCGTGCCTCACGTTTCTACCTGCATCTTCTGCAATTTGCGCCACGCCAGAAAGAAAAATAAGCTTGTCAACGCGGCTAATGCCAGTATCGAACTCCACACGCCGAGCCAACCTACGCCACGTACATAAGCATCGCGCGTTAGCAAAATATAGTAACTGGCAGGCACAAGCGCGGAAATCCAGCGAATGTAGATTGGAATATTATAAATCGGGTAAATATACCCAGAAAATTGCAGAGATAGTAAGAAAGCCGTCAAGGAGACAAACTGAATAACGGCACTCTGAGTGCTGGAATTGGCACCCAGAAAAATACCCCACAGGACAACGCAGGCAATATACAGTGCCGATCCAACGATGACAGGTGTCGGGTCTCCAACAAACCATAGCCCGAAAAAGCCCCACGACTCGACATTGGTGAGCAGCACTTCTGCCATGCCCACTAACCAAAAGGCAGCGGCTTTGCCCAACAAATACTCTGCTCCCGTCATGCTAGAGGCATAAATTTGAGTAATCGTATTCTGTTCACGTTCTTTTGCGGTCGCTAGCCCTGCCAGTAATGCTGGAAACAGCGTCACTGTAATTGCCAGTGCTCCGGGTCCAATGTATTTCAAAGTTTCCAGACCGGGGTTATACCAGAGCCGGGTCTGTAGGGTCACTGGAGTCGCAGAGCCAGAGGGTCGTGAATTTTCGGCGATCAGATTGGTGGTGGACGAACTGGGCGATCGCAGGTTTTCGGTGAAGGCGTTGGTCGTTGCTCTAGCATAAGCCCGCACAAGGTTAGCCGTATTCGCATCAGTGCCATCTACCAACACTTGCACTTGAGCTTCTCGCTCAGGTCGCCGCAGATCGCGCGCGAACTCTGGTGGAATAATCACCCCAGCAGCAGCCTGTCCGGTGTCCAGCAGCCGAGGCACATTAACCGTTGATCCTTGGGCAACCAGTTTAAATTTGTTGGTGCGCTCAAAAGTGGAAATATACTCGCGGCTGATCCGGGTGCTATCTAAGTCTTGAATCGCAATGTTGATGCGGTTGACATCAAGGGAGGTCGAAAAGCCAAACACCAAGAGTAGTACCAAGGGTAAGCCTAGTGCCATGATCAACGTCAGGCGATCGCGTCCCAATTGAGTCAGTTCTTTAATGATTTGAGCAATGATGCGTTTTGACCGGATTGCCATAATACCAATTCGTAATTCGTAGTTCGTAATTCGTAATTAAGAAAGTCTTACTTAGTCTGGGTTTCAGAGTTTGTAATTGTTTCATTATTTTCGTGGCATAAGGATTCTCGCTAGTCTACGGGGACATCAAGACCGCGTTGCCGCGCTTGATCCACCACATTAATGAACACATCTTCTAACGAGAACTCAATTTCACGATGGCTCTGTACGTCAACGCCATCTTCCTTGAGCCACTGTTCGACTTGAGGCACTTGCGTTTGGAGATCATCTAGAACGGTGTGCAAGCGATCGCCAAAAATCGAGACTTGTGAGCGATCGAAGTGTTGTTTGAGCAGATCCGAAGCTTGCTGCAACGGGGCACACTCCCACTCTACTAATTGCCCCGGTTGAGCATCTTTGACTTGACGCGGAGATCCTTGGGCAACCAATTCTCCCGCTACCATAAAGCCCAAACGATGGCACTGCTCCGCCTCTTCTAAGTAGTGAGTGGTGACTAAAATCGCCATGCCATTGCGAGCAAACTCATTGATCCAGCGCCAAAATTGCCGTCGTGCTAGGGGATCGACACCCGATGTCGGTTCATCGAGAAACAGAATCTTGGGTTCGTGCATGACTGAGGCACCAAAGGCAACCCGTTGCTTCCAACCACCAGGGAGATCGACGGTCATCATATTGCCTTGACCTACCAGATCGCTCATTTCTAGCACCCATTGTTTTTTGGCGGGACGATTGCCAAGGGGAATACTATAAACACCGCAGTAAAAATCCAGGTTTTGGTCGATTGTTAAGTCGTCATAGAGCGTGAATTTTTGCGACATATAGCCAATTTTTTGACGCACCGCCGCACTACGTAATGCGCCCGTTGCACCTGCAAGCGAAACCTTGCCAGAACTAGCGGGCAACAATCCACACAAAATTTTAATCGCAGTTGTCTTTCCGGCACCGTTAGCGCCTAATAACCCAAACACTTCACCATATTGAATGTCTAAGTTGAGGTCGTTAATGGCATGGAAATTCCCAAATACTTTGTTGAGATGTTCTGCCCCGATCGCCGTTCCCGTAGATTTTGCTTGTCGATCGATACGCGGATATTCGCCAGCCGCCGCATTACTTTTGAGATCGCGTAGCCTTGACACAAAAGTATTTTCAAGCGTGGGCGAATCAGTATTAACCTTCTCGATCTGAATCTGCTGCTGTTCTAAGATTCGGTAAATATCCTTCGTGGTTTGCTGAGGCTGGGCAGTCAGCACATCAAGGCGATCGCCAAAGCGTTGCACATCAGAAATGGTTTCTCGAAAATCAACATTCTTAATGAGCATATCTTCCGCCTGATCCAGTTGAGCAACAGGCAAAAATACCTCTAATCGCTGCACTCCTAAGCTTGCCTTCACCTTAGCCGGCGTGTCGCTCTGCTGAATCTTGCCCTCATACATAAAGGCAATGCGGGCACAACGCTCCGCCTCATCTAGATAGGGCGTTGCAACCACAGTGGTAATGCCTTCCGTACTCGCAAGCTGCGCCAAAATATCCCAAAACTCTCGCCGCGAGACGGGATCAACGCCTGTCGTCGGCTCATCAAGCAATAGCACTCGTGGATTGTGGATCAGCGTACAGCACAAAGCAAGTTTTTGTTTCATGCCGCCCGAAAGTTTTCCGGCTAAACGGTCTTTAAAACGGGTTAAATCTAGTAAACCAAAATAGCGATCGCTGCGAGTCTTAAGGTCAGCATCACTCACTTCTCGCAAGCCTGCCGCATATTTCAGGTTCTCCAAAATACTCAGGTCTAGGTAAAGGCTAAAGCGCTGAGTCAGATAGCCCATCTGGGGGCGTACCTCTCTCGGTGCCGCTCCCAATACTTCAACAATGCCGCTGGTTTGGGGCATCACGCCCGATAAAATCTGAAAGGTGGTTGTTTTGCCTGCACCGTCGGGACCAATTAATCCAAATATCTCACCGGGAAAGACATCTAGATTGATCCCTGCGACGGCTTCATCCGCGTGTTTTCCGTAGCGGTGGCTCAAATCACGGATGGAGATAATCGGTGCATTTGGGCGCTGAGTCTTAGCCCGTGCGGGAAGTGTTTGTGTCATGGCTTAAATAATTCGTAATTCGTAATTCGTAATTCGTAATTGTTACCCCACGACTGTTCGCGCAGCGTTCCGTAGGAAAGTCGGGGGCTTGAAAAAAGGAATAATGTTTTTTATCTCCATCAATAAATTGAGTTGCTCTGTCCATTAATTACGAATTACGAATTACGAATTAGTAATTATTCGGTCAGGCATCAGCGTAGACGATCGCTTCGGCTCAGATTCTGGTAGAAGAATCCGCCCGTCCGCAGGCATCCCTTGCTTTGCTTTTCCCTGTGCGTTGTTGTTGAGAGTGAGTTCGACACCAAACACCTGCGTCACTCGGTCTTTCTTGAAATAGGTGTTCTCTGGAGTAAAGCTTGCTTTGGGATCAATCCGGCTAATTGTTGCTTCCAACGGTTGATCGGGAAACGAATCAAGATAGACCTGTGCCCGTTGCCCTAGTTTGACCTGACCAATTTGTCCTTCTTCGACAAAGCCACGCAGGTAAAGCTTCTGCTGATTTACCAGTGTCAAGAGCGGTGCGCCTGCGGCAACAACTTCGCCTGGTTCTATCGATCGCGTAATTACATCTCCCGCTATCGGACTCTTAATCACCAGATAATTCAAATTTGCCTGAATCTGTGCTTGGGTTGCTAAAGCATCCCGGACTTCGTGCTGCGATACCGCAGTGTCAGTCTTGGCTTGGTCAATCTGTTTCTGCACCTGAAGTTCCGCAGCTGCACGAATCGGCGTGTTCTGTTGCGTTGCCTGTGCTTGAGTAAGTCGTCCGCCGGCTGACTTTACCTGCTGTTGAGCGGCAGAAACCTTCGCCTGGTTCGCGCCCAAAATAGCATTATCATCATCAAGCTGCTGTGCTGCTACTGCTCCTTCGGCATACAGTCGGCTAGTACGACGTTGTTTTGACTGTGCCTGCACTAAATTAGCTTGAGCTTCAGCTAAATTAGAACGCGCCTGGTCAACTGCATTCTCTGCTTCTAGCACACGCCCTTGACTGTCTTGAGTAGATTGGTTGGTCGTTAAGCTGGCTTGTTCAAGCTGTGCTTGCAATACAGGCAATTGTTGACGGGCACTCTGCAATCGTTCTTCGGCAGCACGCACTCGTGCGATCGCTCCCTGCAACTGAGCGCGTAAGTCAGAGTCGTCAATTTGTACGAGGATTTGACCGGATTTTACAGTATCGCCTTCTCGCGCAGAGACTTGGGCAACTCGACCACCAATCTTGGCAGAGACATCAGTTTCGTAGCCTTCAATCCGTCCACTCAGAGATAGTCCTGCGGCATCAGGACTGTAAAAAAACAGACGGTAAACGCCATATCCTACTCCTGCTAGCAGTAAGACGGCACCAATGACCCAAATCGGTTTAGGAATCTTCTGCCAGGGTTTCTGTTTCTCTTTCTCTTCCACAGAGTTAGGTTTAGTAGGCTGCTCTACTTGGGCGGGTTCGCGCTCCTTAACAGCTTTGTCAGGTTTCTGCGAGTCATTTTGCGGATCAGTTTGGATTTGCGTCATCATAGTTGCCAAGATAAAGAGTAACAGAATTAGAAAAGATGTTAATTGACCGTCGCTTCTCTACGAGACGCTGCGCGTAGCTTGCTTCCCGCGCCACGTACCACTCATACCCATCGCAATACCGATATTAGCGGCTCTCAAGGCTGGAGCATCATTCACGCCATCACCCGTCACGGCTACGATATGACCCATTGCAATGTAAGCCTGAACCCGGATTTCTCACCACACCTCTCAAAGCCCGTGCTTGTGCAGGGGAGCAGGGGAGCAGGGGAGCAGGGGAGCAGGGGAGAGTTCAAATACCAAGTTCTTTCCCCTCTGCCCCTCTGCCCCTCTGCCCCTCTGCCCCTCTGCTCTATCAAACGCCTGAAGCTTGTGAGAAATGCGGGCTGAACCAGTCTTAACTTCTGTTCAGGCATCACACGCGCAAAGACTAACCCGGATTTTTGCTGCAATATCTGACGCAATCGAGCATCCGATATAACGTCCCATCTCGATAGACTTTAGCTCGCGCAGGCAACATTTTATTGAGTGCTGCTAACGCTTGTTCTGCCTGGAATTCTTGCGAAAAACTGAAATCGGCATTAATCCAGATCGCTGCCCAGATTGCCCAGCCTAGTTCAGGTGTACCGGAAATAAAAGCTAGCGTCCCTGCGACCCAGAGCAAGAGTGCCATAAAATGGGTCAATTGGTCGGTGAAGCGGAGTAATAGCGATCGCCTAGCTGGTTCGGGTAGTTCATTAAACCCGTAATGCTTGATTCTGAGTGCTGTTTCTGCCTCTGAAAGTCCCTGTGTCGAAGTTGACAGAGTTTCGTAGACTTGCTGGGCCGATAGTGTCCAAACAGGTGAATGAGGTGCCATAGAGGATCAACAAGTTGCCTCATAAGTGGTTTGCAGTTGCACTTTTTTACACAGCGTTTTTATTGATTCTGACTAACTGCTGACTCCATCAGTGGTTCGTCCACTTATTTCACTCTCATGGATGCGGTAGATTGCGATCGCTTCTGAACGTCCCTCAGCATCAATCCAAGTTCGATTGATCGCAGGTGACAGCGTTGTATTGCGCTCTTTGATCGAGTGCATTACGCGATCGATGTCTGAATGCTCGGTGAGACGCGAGGCTCGACCATTTACAATCACGCTGCGCCAATGAAGGGGGCTGTGAATTTCTTCAACCTGTAGGCAGATTTCTGGATTCGCGTCAATATCATGAGTCTTCATGCCGACCGTTGTAAACAGGTAGATGTCCTCTTCTTCGAGATAATAATACATTGGCATCACGTAGGGTTTGCCTTCGTGTACGCAGCCAAGATGACCGTATCCTACTTGGTGTAGTAGTTCGTGTATTTCTTTTGAACTCATTTCATCAATATCTAACATTTATATTCTCCTAAAAATTCAGTTGATTGGTAGTGTATTAAAGAGAAATATTCCCCGCCTTATATCTGTTGTTAGATGGGGTAGATATGTGAAAGTCAATCACGTTAGGAAAAGCAACTGGTGGGTAGGATGCAATGACTGTTGTCTAGACGTGGCTTTAGACCAGATGCTGCAAGCGACTTAGACACTTTGAGTAACTTTTCATCACCTCTACGGCAAACATGGGTGTTTCTTGAACGGCAAAGAGAAACTCTCTCTCATTAAGGAAAACCAGTTTGCTATTTACCTTGGCGATAGCTGTGTAAGTTCTATTTTTAACTCCTACAAGTACCCCGACATCAAAAACTTCGCCCGTCTCAATGGTTTCTACAATCTTGCCATTGACTAATATATCTACCTCTCCTTCAAGAATGCCATACATTTCATCACCAGGCTGTCCTTCTTCAAAAATGACTTGGCCTGCTGAAAATACTTTAGGGTCGGATTGTTTTTGAAAGATACTGACTGTTAACACAGGACTTAGCATTAGAGCAACCCCAAAATTCTTTGTTTTTAAACGAAACTTTTGGATAAGCAATAGCTAAACCCAGAAAAGTAGTCTACTTTCTGTTGATTAACTCTCGACCTCCGCAAAATTCCTGATTAATTCCCTGACTTTTAACTAAAACATAAACCATCAAATAGTTCTTGTATCTTGCTAGGTAAATAAGTTCAATTTTATCTACCACTTTTGAATGTTTGATGAGAATTTGTATAACTTATACATAAACTAAAACATTTACTCAAACATAATATTTGACTGTGAAACGTTATACTTATTCTTGTCAAAATAAAGGTACATCAATGGATACACAAAGAAGTATTAGGATTGACCCGACTGGTGGAATTGCTGGAGCAGTGATTGCAGCTTTGTAGATCAAGATTTGTCTTCATTCTTTTAGAAAGGTCTTAACCTATGGGTAAGGATTCAGGTGGCAGGGTATTGACAAAGGGGACGCTTGGAGTGGAGTATCACAAACATGAACCTCAACGTGCCTCAACAAATCGATCGGAAAAGTCTTAACCAGCTGTCCAAAGAAGAGTTGGTGGATATAATCATTGAGCAGGCGATCGTTATCCAGCAGTTACAAGCAACAATAGAAGAACTCAAACAAGAGGTAGGGCGGCTGAGTGTTAGTCGAGACCTTGATAGCAAGACATCTTCAAAACCGCCATCTGGGGACATCCTGAAAAAATCTGAAAATAAAAAATCAGAAAACGAGCTTGAATCGAATCGTGCCAAACGCAAACCAGGAGGGCAACCCGGACATCAGGGCAAAACTCGTAAAGGGTTTGGAAGAATCGACCGTTTTGAAATTTTACGTCCGGAGTTTTGCACCTGTTGTGGTAACACAAAATTTTCTAGTGAAGCTGTGAAAATTGAAACACAACAGGTTGCCCAGTTAGTGGAACGGCCAATCGAAATCGTAGAATATCATCGGCATATATGCAAATGTTCGCATTGTGGAAACTTACAAGCTGCGGATTTGTCTGGTGATATAGTTCCAGGACAAGACTTGGGAGTTAGGTTGCAAGCTTTTTTAGGGTGGGTAAATAATTACGGGCATCTACCCTATGAAAAACAACAAGAAATGCTATGGGAATTGGGAGGAGTAGAAATCGGGGTTGGTACTTTAGTCGCAACCAATGAACGAATACAACAAGCAATTGAACCAAGCATTACTGAATTAAGCAGTTGGATAAAACAGACACAACCTAATATTCATGTGGATGAAACGCCTTGGTCAGTTAAAGGAATCAAAGAATGGTTGTGGGTAGTTGCCAATTCTGACTTCTGCCTGTTTACTGCGGCTGACACTCGTTCACGATCCGAATTAGAAACGATTTTAGGGGCTAAATATGCAGGGGTACTCAGCAGTGACGATTTTAGTGTTTACAATGGCTATCAAGTTGTTGCCCAGCAAAAATGTTTAGCACATCTACGTCGTCACTTCAAAAAACTAATGTAAGGATTCAGGTCTTCACAACCAAGCTATTGGTGAAGCGTTTGTTGATTTAATTGATGAAGCCTTTAGGAGCTATGCTCAATGGTTTAAGACTCTTGATTCAAGTAGTTATAACGATTGGGTCAATCAATTCAAAGCTAAGTTGCACTCCTCACTCAATCAGTGGATTGACAAGGCAGGAGCAACGGCAGGCCAGCTTTTACGTTCTTTGCGCGATAAAGCAAATCAATGGTGGTATTTTCTTGACTACCCTGAAGTCCCTCCTGATAACAATCTCGCTGAACGATCGCTTCGTTTGGCTGTGACCAAACGTAAGGTTAGCGGTGGTTCCCGTTCAATGGAGCGGTTTCAACATACTGCCAATTTGTTGACTGTGGTGCAAACCTGCCGCCGTCAAAGTAGGTCTGTGATTGATTTTTTTGCACAAGCACTGCTGGCTAATTCCAATAATTATCTGTCTCGCCCATCCCTGCTTCCTAAATATTAGACCTGAATCCTTACAGAAATTGTTTAATTCCCCCCTTTTTTCCTGTCTTGATAGCAGGCATAATAAAGGAAATATCTAATGCCTGCAACCATCTAATTACGGGAGTATTAAAAAACCCTCTATCTAAATAGAGTTTCTTTACATTTATTTGAAGAGAGTCAAGTTCTGCTAATAAATAAGTAATGATAGCGACACTGGTATCTAGTTGACGAACTCCTCTAATAGCCAGAGTTACGCGCTTATTTTTGGTAATTACATATAAAGTTGCATAGGCGTAAAATGAATGAGTACCGGATTTCGCTTGACTTCGATATATGTACTCTAATTCCTAGTAAAGTTGGCTTACCATAATAACAAATTAAATTTAAATCAATCGCTATTTTTAAACATCCTTTTTTTAAACCCAAAGTAATTCGACTTTTCAAGGCTTGATTAATTCGTGTCTCTAACTCCTCAAAATTGTTGATTTTATTAAGATGATATCTAATATCATTAGCTGTAGGAACATTCTTTAATAATTTAGCAGTGTTCTCAATACTATCTCCATTGCTGGCAGCATAAGTCAGAATCTCAAATAAAGTCTGTTGGTCACATACTCCTTGAGAATCAAAAAGAAAAATTTTCTATTAAGCACTTAATAACCTCTTCAAGGGTTTCTGAGTCGGTTATTGCCATTTCTTCTGATGGAGCCGTCAAATTTTTAAGCCAATATGCTACACATCACTCTCATCATTTCATTTTTTGAAACCTTTCACAGCAGCATAAGTATTAATTATGTGCTTAGTCTTATCTGATACTTTAAACTACGTAAGCTGGATTAGCGATCGCTCTTGGGGAAAAAACTTTTTGGTTTACTGATACAGTCTGTCTGGTCGCGTAATTTGCGCCCACTAGCAACTTTACTGAGATTTTGTGCTTCATCAATGCAAAAAACTTTTAGACGACGATGTTTAAGTGCAGCTTCTAAGGATGTTTTCAATTTCAAATTAGTGATTCGACCATAACCCGGTAACTGAATGCAGGGGTCTTGGAGAACGCCCAGAGCACGTAGATAAAAATCTTTCCAATCAAAATTACTAAATTCCGGGGTAGCAACTTCGATATTAGCAATAGGAATAAAACCTTTATCTAGTTCCATTTCTTTTTGAAAAGAAGCTAGTAACTTTTGTGTGATCCGACGTAATAAAGTGGTTTTCCCCACACCTGTTGGCCCAAATAAAAAAATTAAAGAAAAGAACGCTGGATTCTCAATTGCGTTTTTGAGTTTCTCTGCTGCTATTAATAATTTGGGATAGCATCGTGGGGACTATTACCTAATGCCGGATGCAATCGTTGGTCATAAACCGAATATGCCCATTCACAAAAGGCAGAGTACAGTTCTTCTAATGTCCAAATTGCTAATCTTTCTGGACTGCTTCGCTTTTTGATAGCTTGGCAAAATGTGATTCTCGATGGAGGCTTGAATGGGGGTTCATGGGTTTGGCAAGCTAAGACAAATGCCTCGTAAACCCGTAATTTTCTGCTCTCGAATTGAATAGTACATCCCATTTTTCGACTGGGATAACTGCCACAAACGTTTTTCCTCGCTCCGGTTACTCGACGAGATGGGTTGCTGCTGCGAATCTCCTCAATGATTGCCTGCCCTGCTTGACTGAGGTCTTGTTGACGGCACCAGTTGTTAAACTCAAGGTTGTCAAGCATAATTCTCGGTTAGGAGAGAGTGTTGCGATCATTAGTCTCTCCTACTCTTTATCTCAGCACAAGGCTGTATATTTATGAACAAAGTGTTGAAAATGTTTGCTCAACTTATACTTTCTCAATCATATTTTTGCTCAACTTATGCTTTCAAAACTCCTATATTTATTTTTTCCTTCTGACATGGTTAATACGGTTTCAAGCAATCTGTTGCTCAACTTATGCTTTCAAAGTTGCTCATTTTATGGGTTCTTGGCAACTTTTGGTGATCTTGGTTGGGGGAAGGCAGAGGGCAGAGGGCAGAAGGCAGAAGTCGGAAGGGTAGAAGTAATAAATTCAAGCTTTGAGTTTGTTTAAGCTAGCAACTAATATACTTTGCATTTCCTCGACCTCATTCAATAGGGGAGTGAAAAGGTTTTTGTCAGCTAAATCTACTTCTTTAGCTATGATTAATTGGGTATCAAGTTCTCTCAAGGAGCCTAATGCAATATGTAAAAACTGTATGTATTCTGGCTTTGAGCGCCTTCCATAGCCTTCAGCTATATTGGATGCTACAGATACAGAAGAACGTCGGATTTGGCTGGTTAAACCATACAATTCTGATTGAGGAAATAAGCGGGTAAATTTATAACAATTAATAGCAAGTTGAACCGCCCTTTGCCAGATAAATTGGTTTCTATAACTCATAATTAACTTTGAAGTTAGAAGTCAAAAAGAAGTTTGAAGTACAAGAATTATACCTTTTAGCTTGCCAATAAAAATCTTCGCTCAAGTAGGTCTATCTTGGCGCGACCATACATCTGCCGCTTTAACATTTTCAGTCGATTAATATGTCCTTCAACTGGGCCATTACTAACTGACATAGTTACACCTGCTTTCACAGCATCGTAGTCAGACTCTAAACTAACAGCAAAGGAGCGCAACAAAGAAACAGAGCTGTTTTTAGCTTTGTGTAACCAAGCATCGAGCTGCTCGCTCAGACGTTGACGCACAACAGATGCAAACTGTTGAGCTAGTTCAATAGCTGATTTCAAATCAGAATGGGCTGTTTGTAGTTGAGCGATGATTTCACGCTCATTAGGCTGTATTAATTCTGGTCGTCGCAAGACTAAAGCTGGGACGCGACTAGGAGTGAGAGGACGATGGGAGGAAGAACTAACCCTGGGGGACGCGTTTTTCTTTGAACACTTTGCTGGCTCAAATCCGGGCAAGGTCTTGAGATAACGAGTGAAGCGAGCGACCGTGGCATAACCACCGATATAGCCGCAGGTGCGAATTTCTTCAAACAGTTCTTGGGTGTTGTGGTTCCCGCTATTCCAGCGACTGAGGAGGTAATCATGATAAGGGTTGAGAAGACTCAGACCGTGGTCGCTACGTTCACGACGTTCGGTAAAAGTTGAGCTACGCAAGTAATTGAATACAGTAGTTTTAGAAACTCCCAGCTCTTGAGCGATTGCTAGCCCTGATAAGCCAATAGACCGCAGTCTCCAAACTTGCTCATGGATTTCCCTCCGTCTATCCCGTGCTTTGGCGGATTGGACTTTTCTTTTTAAAGATGTGTTTTGGGGAAACCTTGGCACAACTGGGCTCTTATTGGCCTCAGTAATCAGGGAAAGGTTATCGGGCAAAGGCAGAGGAGCCACTGCGTTGGGCGGCTTTGCCGACTTGAAGCAAGTGGCGTGGCAGACGGCAGACGGCAGAATGTTGGTTTGAGGGTTTTCCTGTGCAGTCAATCCGTCTGTATTCTCTGCCAAAAAGGGTTTAACATCCCCACACTCGTTTTGAATTTCAGTGGTCTGCAATTGGGTGGGGTATGTATCCCCATCCAATTCCCGAATGCCTTCTTCAAGTGCTGTTTCCACCTCTAAATGCACTTTAGTATCAGTACTAAATACTTGTTTTTCCACTTCTTTAAGTACTTTGGCATGAATACCAAAGACTTGCTCAAGCGTTTGAAATAAGTTTTGCAATAAATGAAAACGGTCTGCAACTTGAATGGCTTCTGGTGCGCCTTGACGAATACCACTTTCATAAGTTTTTGAGCGATCTCGTGAAACGACTTTGACACCAGGGTGAGCTTTTAACCATTCTGCCAAGGTTTCAGCCTTAGCATCTTTTAGTAGCGCAATTGGTCGTCTGCGCTCCAGGTCAATTAGTGCTGTGCCGTAAGTTTTACATTTACGAAAACAGAAATCATCTACCCCAAGAGTATGTGGCGTTACGATTGGTGGTAGTGGGATGGAGCGGACTAAATTTAATAGTGTGTTGCGAGAAACTTTTATCCCCAATTGCGCCGAGAGTCTTACTCCTGCTGCACCACCATTAGCTAAAGCAATCGCACTTAGTCGTTGAGCTAAACGTAGAGTTCTTCTAGTCCAAGGTGCGGTTACATTGGTCAGCCTTTCTGTAAAAATGCGTCGTTTACATAAAGTGTTAATGCAAAAAAACTTCCGCACCCTTAATTGTAAAGTAATGCTGTAATCAGCCCAGGGTAAGTCTGCTAAGAAGCGTTCATAGCGACTATGAATTTTATGAGTTGGTTGGTTACAAACTGGACAATTAACTACTCTATTGATGGCGGAAACAATCAACTTTATCTGAGTTTTTATCTCGTCAAGTTGGCAATTCTCAAGTTTCAGATTGTTTGAATCTGGTAAGAGGTGAGTTAGCACCGACATAGGCCTTGCTGAGGCTTATGCCTCAAATGTTTGATGGAGTGAAGTTTGAAGTATCTCAATTATATCTTTCTTACTTCCGACTTCTGCCTTCTGCCCTCTGCCTTCTGCCTTCCCCAACCAAGATCACCAAAAGTTGCCAAGAACCAACTTATGGTTACAGTGACACTTGCTCAAATTGAAGATTTGCATCCTCACTCCTTTCGTCACACCTACGCTACTGATTTATTGCTATTGGGAGTTGACCCCAGCCATGCCCGTAAGCTAACAGGGCATCAAAGCGAGAAAGCGTTTCGGCGGTATACGCTTCGCAGCGAACAAGAAGCTGCGATCGCTGCTTACTATCGTGCGATTGGTGAAGAGGAAGCAGAGTAGACTATGCCAAAGCCATTGGATCAACGGTGTCAGCTATGTTCTAAACTACCAACAACTCAAGCTAAACTACTGCATGGACCACAAGGGGATGGATGTTGGAATCCAAAAGTCTGTCACAATCGCCGTTCGTTCTACCGTCGCCGGAGTGAAAGTCATTCAGCAGAAATTGATTCAGTAACAGTCGAACCAACCAGCAACATATTTTGCAGTGCTGTATTTATATAAAGAACCGGGGGATAAACCATTACACGCTATGTCGGCAGAACTCTGGCTGGGGCAAAAGCCTATTTGTCGCCTGGAACCAATTCACTGCTTTGGGCTAACGGCTGGTAAAATACGCGCCTATACAGATCAGGTGTTGCAGGCATTTGCTAAACAATACAGTGTTTCACTCTATCAATATAAGGATATGTTTGAGATTACCTCAAGCTACTGCCCAGTGCGGCCTTGCCCGTTGCATCCACAATCTTAGAGATGACCACATATCGTCAATTAACCATCTGGGATGTATTAGATGAGTTGTCCGAATCTCCAGCGACATCAACACTAGCACCGATGTGGGAATGTTTAGATGCGGAGCTTGAAAAATTACCCTTGGAGGCACAGTTATTAACCGCAGCGCTTGCCTTCACTCAAATTGCGGATATTCTTAAGTCTCGTGCCGAAGTGCTGTTGCAAGATACCCGCGATCGCAATAGCCTTTTGGGGCCAATTGTTAGCACCGATCTCTTTGCTGGTCTAGTGCGGACAACAATGCACCTAGATTTAGATGATTTGATTGAACCGCAGACACCACAAACCTTTAAACCACACGGCCCACACCAATTTTCATATCCTACTGAGTTGGGTGATTCTGTAGTAGCACCCGTTGAAAAAGCGAATGTTTTGGCAATGCTCAATGAGGTGACAACTTTAGAAGATGTCCGCAATTTGGCATCAGATGAGGATGTCCAAAAATGGCAGAGTGCGATCGCTAACCATCTGATAAATGTCAAAGATGAGATTTCTTTAGTTAAACTGCAACGTGTGTTGCAAATGCCGATGGTAGAGGTGTGGTTGGGATTATTGCTGGGTGGGTTTACATTAGAACAGCGTGGTGATTTTTATCACAACCATAATGTCTGGGTGAAAAGCTCTCCTTCTTACTACCATAAGTAAATCAGGGAAACAATTTGAAGGGTTTTTACTAAAGCAACCTCTTGCAGATATCTTGAAGCGATCGCCCATCTTTAAGTTAGTAGTTATTGGTTGCTCCTTTGTTACATATTGGGACAGGTTGGCATATCATCTCCAACGAGTAGCCTTGCGAGACTGGGCAATGCCTCACCGTAAGTTGGGTGAATGTGAACCGATTGTTCAAGTACCTGCCACGTTGCTTTAGCTTCCATAAGTGACAAAAAGACATGCACCAGTTCAGCCGTTTCGTAACCAAGCAGCGTTGCTCCTAAAATCAAATTCGTTTGGGTGTCGATGACCATGCGGTAGAAACCCAGATCGTGCCCCCACTCAATGCTACGGGCAATGTGAGCCATTGGCAAGGTGACTTCGCGGGCAGTAATGCCCTGTTTGTGAGCCTGCTTTAACGTCATACCCACTCGACCCACTTGTGGCTCAGTGTAGACGGCATAGCCTAACACCCGATCGTTGCGTGTCCGGTGTTCACCACACAGAATAGCTTTCAAGCGACGATAGTCTTCCCAAGAAACATGGGTAAAAGCAGGCTGCTTGGCAGCGTCTCCGATCTTTAGTTGGTGACGGGCTACTTTTTTCTATATCGCTCTTTATCACCTGTTCTATCTGTATTGGAAACGAGTGCCTTTGCTCCACACTTACTAATGATAATGTAAAAAAAGATAGCCCTAATATAGGTTTGCTAACCAGGCTAGAAAAAAATCTATCCAGTCCATAAGTTTTTTTACCTGATTTACTTATTACAACTTCATCTCCTGCAAGCAAATACACTTCATTCGCACGGAACAAATGCTTGCGGAAAAATAGCCAAAATAACGTCGCCCAAGGTATTACTGTATGGAAAAATCTTAACATTGTCCGATAACTACCACCAGTGCTTGTCCAACGTGATATTCCTAACATAGTGACTCGGCCGTTCATTGCTAACATAGCCAAGATTATTTGGTTCAACTGCCGCATTGTTGTAGCGTTTATCTGCGGTAGCAGGCATTGTAGGAGTGATAGGATGTCGAACATGGGCGAATTGTAGTTTTTGAGTTGTCGTTTGGGAAGACAACAACTCTACTACAGAGCGCCCTCTCTCTTCACACTCTTGTTTTGGCGAAGGTATTGTAATATTAAATAGATTTTATTTTTAATAAAATCTATAAATCTCATGCAAATTTCATTAATATAAGTTTGAAATCTCATATAAAGCTAATAGAAAATTTTGTATACAACAGTATACATACATATAGGACTCCGATTTGATTTCTGAAAACATACTGAGACTGAAAAGCCTGTTTTCTCAGGGTTTTATCTAAAATCTTGTTCAAAAATCAGATATGAGTCCTATATAATTATATAATAATACATAAGACTTTCAAACCAATCTTTAAGAAAAATTGTTTGTGTCTATAAATCTGTACTCCGTTTTATGCCAAAAAACGGTATTTTGATTATGGACAGGTCAATTTATAGGCACAAGATGAGCTTTGAGCCTCTATGAACCTTGATTCTTTGATTGAGATAGTTAACCGCAAGTTGGTGGAGAGCCAAAATCGTCCGCTCAATTCCACAGAAGTTCTCATTCTTCGCGGCATCTGGGAATATCAGACCTATAACAAAATTGCTGAAGAAGGTGGCTATAGTGCTGGATACTTGACAAATGTGGTAGCCCCAGAGTTGTGTCAACGGCTCTCTAATTTGATTGGCCAGCGTGTGACTAAAAAAAACTGTCGTATGCTGATGGAGTCTTACGCTGCTTCCCAAACAGCGCCATTAATGAAAACTCAAAGACAGCAGTTCAAAGGACTATCCTCAGATTCTAGTCAAGAGTGTTCACCTCGCTACCCCAGTGGTGCAGTTCCGCCTGATTATCCCATCTACCTGGAACGCTATTTTATTGAAGAGCAGGTTTATGCAGAAATTAGAAAGCCAGGAGCATTGGTGCGGATTAAAGGTCCTAGAGAAATGGGGAAAACGTCACTACTGTTGAGGACTCTAGACTATGCGGAGTGTCAGGGCTACCGTACTGTTAGCTTAAATCTGGAACAAACCGACCAAGCAATATTGAGCGACTTGAATCGTTTTTTGCGCTGGCTATGTGCCAACGTGACTAGTCAGCTTCAGTTAGAGCCGAAACTAGATGATTACTGGGATGAAGATATTGGCAGCAAAGTGAGCTGTAGTTTGTATATCAGAAACTATTTATTAGAGCAGATTGATTCTCCTTTGGTTTTGGCATTAGATGAGGTAAACCAGATTTTTGAGTATCCCCAAGTAGCTAAGGATTTTTTACCCCTGCTGCGTTCTTGGTATGAAGAAGCTAAAAGATTACCTATCTGGCAAAAGCTGCGCCTCATCATAGTTCACTCGACTGAAATTTATGTTCCTCTCCAACTTCAGCAGTCTCCTTTCAATGTCGGCTTACCAATTCAGTTAACCAGCTTTAGTTTAGAACAGGTACAACAGTTAGCCCAACAATATGGAATTAACTGGACTGATGGGGATGAAGCTAGACAACTTATGGATATAGTTGGGGGACATCCTGCATTAGTGAATATAGCACTCTACTATCTCAATCGTGGGGAGGTAGCTCTTCCACAATTACTAGAAAGTGCTTATAGTTCCACTGGGGTTTATGTTCACCACTTACAACGTCATTGGGTAACTTTACAAGAGCAGCCTGAATTAGCGATCGCTCTTGCTACTGTCATAAATTCTACTCAACCAATAGTATTAGAACCCATCATTACTTACAAGTTAAGCAGTATGGGGCTGATCGAGTTAGATAATAACCAAGCTACACCTAGTTGTCGATTATATCGGCAGTATTTTCAGTCCAAGCTTCTCATTAATTAAATAGAATTAAATATTATGTATGATGTTTTAGTGATGTTTACATAACAAATATTCTTAAAATAGAAACCTATTTTTATCATAGAAAAACTCATATTTCTCATATAAACATTTCGCAAAACTCATAATAATTATAATTATTAAAAAATGTGTATTTTTTAATGTTTTACGCATATATAATATCAATAACGATATTATTAATTGTAGTTAAGCCAATTTAAATTTAGGTTTGATGAGTAATCGCTTTTTAGACTGTTATAAATGTCGCTAAATTGCGCTCATTTTTCCATTTGCGAAAGTTTGCTATTCCTCAATTTTCAGGAGTTTATAAACTGTGAATCTACCGAACGCCTACAATATTCTCATTCCTCAAAAAAGGCTCTCCCAACTAATTGCACAGTCATGGTTAGATGGTAAGAGAATTCCTTTAGAAGATAAAAATTTTCTTGTTGAACAAAAAATTTTGTCTAAAGAGGAAGCTGAAGTTTTTCGTATAATATTAGTAGAAATAAATCAAGTTCAAATAGATGAGGTAGATAAGAAAATTGAGATGCCATCTTATCAACCAGACCCAGAACTGTTAGAAGATACAGATATAAGAGAGTGGCTTCATCATTGGGTTGCAAGTAACCCAAAAAAGTCCCCTTGGATAGCACCATCACCTCCAAAGTCAGAAGTGAGTATAGAAAAGCCAGGAAAAGTAATAGTTTTTGATTCACCTAATGAGCAGAGTCTGCTGAATGAAAATGCCAGCGAAATCACAACTTTAAAAGTTCCTTTCCTGCCAAATGTAAAAGTTTTTCAGGGTGCCATTGCCAGCGTAGCACCATATCAAGAAAAAGCTATAGATGACCGTTACCAACAACTGATAAATCGAGCCATTCATCCTAATGCTTGTATGACTTTTAGTCAAGCACAATATAGCAATCGCCACAATTGGAATGCAAATTGTTCTGGCTGGTTTCAAAAAATTCCCGAACCTTTTGATGAAGAAAAAGAAATTGAGTGGACACCAGTTTGGTCGTTAACTCATCAAGAATTTAAGTATTTACCAACAGCTTACTGCTACTATGGCTATCCTAACTTACCCATACCTGATTGTTGGGCTGACTCCAATGGCTGTGCTGCTGGTAATACTATAGAAGAGGCAATCCTCCAAGGTTTTATGGAATTAGTGGAGCGTGATTGTGTTGCCTTATGGTGGTACAATCGCCTCAAAAAACCACAGGTAGATTTAGACAGTTTTGATGACCCTTATTTTCAAGCTCTGAGGAAATATTATCAAACAATTCATCGGGAATTGTGGATTTTAGATATCACTAACGATTTAAACATCCCATCCTTCGTTGCCATCAGCCGCAGAACAGATAGAGCAGAAGAAGATATCATCCTTGGTTTTGGGACTCATTTTGATCCGCATATTGCTATTAGCAGAGCTTTAAGCGAGATCAACCAAATTCTTCCTAATGTTTTATCTGCCAATGCTGATGGTAGCACTAAATATCCTGCTTCTTCAGATACCCTTGCTATTATAGCGGTTTTCAGTTGAGTGAGAGACAATCAAATGTACTATAAAGAGAAAATGAGTCAAAATTGTCAGCAATGAAACCATACTCTATAGATTTGCGGCGGAAAATTACGGAAACCTATGAACGGG
>NZ_NOLK01000054.1:0-51111 GCF_002245985.1 Nostoc sp. 'Peltigera membranacea cyanobiont' 232 | reverse complement strand
TAGTGAACCACGAGTTCGTAAACGTCGCCCGAAAGCATACCCCTTAATGACGAAACCTCGGCACGAATTACGAAAGCAGTTGCAAACTGCTTAACCACAAGTGTTTCGGCTTTTCTTAGTGCCATTCGTCTTTGAACTCAATTTTCTTATCCCGGTTTTCTGTTCCATTGATACTCACACCCCAAAACCTCAAAAACAAAGCGATCGCTTGGTGTGGAAGAGAAGTGCGATCGCCTTGCAGAAACCCTCAAAAATAAAGTGTATAAGCGTAGCAGCTTGTCGTTAGACATCGCCTGTTGTCGAAGACTGGAAGGTTAGCGTAACTTACCACCGGCTTTCAACCGTTCACTACAACCGAATTGTTAGACAGGCTATTCTGTGTTTTAGAAATCAAAACCATTTATATTGTTATTTCCAATTATATTGTTGTTTCCAAATTGCTCATAAATAAAGTCTACGAGCTTTCGAGCCTCTGCCACTAATTCTTCTATATCTTTCTGAGTAAGTGTTATTTTTTCTCCATCCTTTGACTTTCCATTACGATGCACAAGATGGTGTCTATTCTTAATTGCTTTAAAAAGCTTCTTCAAATCTTCTGGAAATTCTATATCAAAAGTGTCTTTGTACATTGGTTTAACCTTTTCCAGGTTATGCCACATTTGTGATAAGAGATATTCCTTAACATAGTCATCAATCTTATCAACCTTAACAAATAACTCATTTAAAGAGAATTTATGTTTTGCAAACTCTGGATTCGACTCCACAAATTTTCTAATAAATTTACGATCATTTGTAACCGTATTAATAAAAGCATCTGATAAAAAAGTCTCTAAAGCAGTAATTACATTGATATGAAGCAATCTAAACAAATATTGCTCTACTTCATCCTTATCGAGTATTATAAGCTGATGTAAAGGTCGTCGTTTGTTAGCAGTTACTTCAGCGTGAAGTAAAGCCTCAATTGTTTCTAAATCTTTTTGGAAAGTTCTATGAAAATCAGTATTTGATATTATTGAAGAATAGTATTCATCATAATCATTAGGTGGGTAGAAGTCAGCTTGTACTATTTCATACTCAGATATCTCCCAATTTTCGTCTTCTTTAACAGCTTTGCCGTGGATCTCTGCTAAAATTGAGGTTCCTAGAATTGATGTTTCCTCATCTGGTGTTGCATCTAAATAAATATCAGCAGAAAAACTGATTTCTTTAGGTTCTATAAACCAGGAATCAGCAATTTGGTAGGTCTCAAATCCCCAACCTGTTGAACCACTAATAGATATTAAACCTGTTATTTTCTCATCATCCATTAAGTCTGAAGCTACATCAGAACCAGTATTGGCAAGCAATTCATCTATAATTTCTAGTGCTAGTGGGTCTAAATTTGTCATAACTTTTGTTTTGTTATTCAGTTACAAAATCGCTTCAATATTTAAAATAAACCCCTGGAAAACATCTTCTTATGACAAAGTAACTGGCGATTCCAACACCTCAACCTCTTGTCCTTGCCGATAAATTTCCACTTGCCAAAAAATAATTAATTATTCACAAATTCTTCTAAACCAATGTCATAACTTGCTCATATTCTTCTTTATGGCTTTGCAAAGCATCCCAAAGATCAACTTTTTGCTGAAGATTAAGCCAAAGTCTTGGCCCATTTCCTAAAGCTTTACCAAGACGTATTGCTATATCTACTGTAATTGAGCTTTGACCATTAATAACTTCTTGAATTGTTTGATTAGATACTCCTAAAATTTCTGCAAAATTTGCGGTATTAATATCTAAATCATCTAAAATATCTGCAATTACTTCACCAGGATGTATTGGTCTTACTAATCTATCATCAGTAATATCTTGCCAATTATCCATAATTAATACTTCTTACTTAATAATTTGGTCAACCTTATTTAGCATTGTCTAGGCAATTAATATCATATTAACACAGGAGCTAATGATAATCTTCAAGATTGACATCATAAGCATCACCATCTTCAAATTTAAAAGTGATACGCCAGTTTCCTGATACCTTTATTGACCAAGTTCCTTTCCTATCTCCTTTTAATTCATGTAAATCATAACCTGGTAATCTAATATCTTCTACAATTAACGCTGAGTCTATAACTTCAAGTCTGATTCTAATTTTCTTTTCTAAGTTTGCAGGAACTCCTTTATTAAAATTTTCTCTAAATAAATTTTCTAATGCTTTATTTTGAAATGTTTGAATCATTTATATTTCATTTTTTAACCTTATCTCATTGTTAAGGCAGGCATAAAGCCTGCCTATGTAATCCTAGTCTATCCCTTCAATCCGGTCTTCAACCTCTTGGTACAACTCGCGCAGACGATCTAAATTATCCTCGCTAGTCTCCCAATAACCGCGTCCATTCACTTCCAACAAAGTTGATACAATCTTGCGGAAAGAATGGGGATTAAGGTTCAGCAACCGTTTCTGCATTTCTTCATCTTTGATGAAGGTTTCGTTAGTATCCTCATAAATCCAGTTATCCACAGCGCCGGCTGTCGCACTCCAACCTGTTGTATTTACCAACCGCTTGGAGAGTTCGCGCACACCTTCGTAACCGTGAGACAGCATCCCCTCGTACCACTTGGGATTTAACAATTTGGTACGCGCATCCAAACGCACGGTTTCTGATAATGTCCGCACTTGGGCGTTAGCTGTGGTTGTATCTGCAATATAAGATGCTGGTTTTTTACCATCACCGCGCAGACTTGCCACCAGCTTAGTAGGATCTGAATCGAAGTAATGAGAAACGTCCGTTAAGCTAATCTCGGAAGAATCCAGATTTTGGAAAGTTGCATCAGCAGTTTTCAATGTACTTTCAAAAATCTGCCGGGATTCGTCCATGATTCCGGGGTTATCGGAATTGAAGGAAAAGGATTTCCGATTGAGATACATTTCCTGCAACTCGGCTTCGCTATCCCAAGTGCTGTTTTCTACCGCCAAGTTGATATTTGACGAGTAGGAACCAGAAGCGTTGGAGAAAACGCGCGTCGCTGCTTGACGCAGATTAATCCCCATCTCCTCAGCTTGTTGCAAAGCGTGTTTGCGAACAAAGTTCATTTCTAAGGGTTCATCCGCCTCAGCTGCCATCTTCACCCCTTGGTCTAGCAGGTTCATTTGGTTGATGAACAAGTCGCGGAATACACCAGAACAGTTGATTACCACATCTATTCTGGGGCGTCCCAACTCTTCTAGAGATATCAATTCCAACTTGTTCACCCGTCCCAAGGCATCGGGAACTGGACGCACGCCCACCATCCACATAATTTGCGCTAGGGATTCGCCGTAAGTTTTGATGTTATCGGTTCCCCAAAGGACGCAGGCGATGGTTTCTGGCCATTTTCCTTCGTTTTCAGCCTTATTGCGTGCCAAAAGCCTGTCTACGACTATTTTGGCTGATTGTACTGCTGCTGTTGTTGGGATGGATTGCGGATCTAAAGCATGGATATTCTTACCTGTGGGTAATACATCCGGGTTGCGGATGGGATCGCCACCAGGGCCAGGTAGAATGTACTCACCTTCCAAGCCTCTGAGTAATGCTCCGAGTTCGTTGTCGGCACAAACTTGTTGCAGGCAGAATTCCAAATACTCAAGTAGGGGTTTTAGGGCGGCGGTGTCAACTTTGGGATAACCTGCTTTATGCAATGCTTCTACCCAAGGTTCCTTTTTGCCCATGTTGAAGAAATTCAACCGGGAAACCAGAGAAACTCGTCCTTCCGCGTCGATTTGCTCTTGGACAAGGGCGCTAACTGCTGCACGGGTTGCCAAAGTGATATCTTGCAATAACTGGACATCTTCTAAAATGCCTCTGTCATTATTTTGGTAAATATCATCAATGTTACGCCCAATGCTATTGGCGATAATTCCCGGTAAGCCTTGAAGTCCTTCTTCCTGACGATCTAGACTAGCAATGTTAACCAGAGTTGCGATCGCTTCTTCGGCACTTGGAGGTTTACCAATGACGTGCAAACCACAAGGCAACAACCGCGACTCGATTTCCATTAACTTGCGGTAGACGTTGCCAACAATATTATCCCGCTCATCGGTACTCATGTCTCTGGCATCGGTTTCTGGCAGGTTAATATCCTTATCCAGATTCACAATCCGGCATTTATCCATGATGCTGTTGACAATGGAAACACCGCGTCCACTATCTTTTAAGGTTTGGTAGGAAGCAATTAACTCACTGAGTTCCTTCAAACCTTTATACAAACCAGCATTTTCTGCCGGCGGTGTCAAGTAAGAAATTGTTTCGGCATAACTCCGGCGTTTGGCAATTGTCGCTTCACTCGGATTATTAGCTGCGTAGTAATACAGGTTGGGAATTGAGCCAATCAAGTTATCTGGATAACAATCGCCAGACATTCCCATCTGTTTACCTGGCATGAATTCCAAGGAACCGTGTGTACCAAAGTGCAGTACAGCATCAGCTTGCCAAACTTGCTCTAGGTAAGTGTAGTAGGCAGCAAAACCGTGGTGAGGACTAGCTGAACGGGAGAACAACAACCGCATCGGATCGCCTTCGTAACCAAATGTGGGTTGTACCCCGATGAAAACGTTACCAAATTGCTTACCATAAATCAGCAGGTTTTGTCCGTCGCTGTTGAGATGTCCGGGAGGTGGGCCCCAGTTTTCCTCTAGGCGGTGAGAGTAGGGGGTTAACGCCTCATACTCAGGAACCGACATTTTGTAAGCAACGTTCAGTTCTGGGCTGTTGTACTGCGCCTGTGCGTCATGAATGACTTCTTGCATCAACGCTTCGGCTGATTCTGGCAATTCTGGTAAGTCGTAGCCGTTATTTTTGAGGGCTTTCATTACCTCGTAGATGGAACCGAATACATCCAAGTACGCGGCGGTTCCCACGTTGCCTTTATCTGGCGGGAAACTGAAAACTGTGATGGCGACTTTTTTATCCAGCTTCGGCTTGCGGCGGAGGTTCGCCCATTTTAAGGCGCGTTCGGCAACAGCTTCCACCCGATCGCGCAGTGCGATCGCTTTCCCTGTAGTTCCATCTCTACCCGATAATATAATCGGCTCAATTGCCCCATCCAATTCAGGAATTGCAATTTGCAAAGCTACTTGAATTGGATGTAACCCTAAATCGCTATCCATCCACTCTTCTGTGGTTTGGAATACTAAGGGTAACGCCACCATATAAGGACGGTTTAAGCGTTTGAGTGATTCAATTGCTTTGGGATGGTCTTGTCTGGCTGGGCCGCCAACTAAAGCAAAACCAGTCAGCGATATCACTGCATCTACCAACTGTGTGTTGGTATTTGGTTCATAGAAGTAGGCATCAACAGGCTTGGAGAAATCCAAACCACCCGCAAATACAGGTAATACCCGTGCGCCTAGTGCTTCCAACTCCTGCACCATTGCTACATAATGGGCATCATCCCCTGTAACTAGGTGGGTGCGTTGCAATACTAACCCGACACAAGGAGCTAAGGGATCTTTTAGATCGCTAGAAATATCCTTACGAGCTGTATACCAATTGAGGTATTCTCTGACATCCTCAAACATACTGGGAGCCAAAGGATGCCAAATCCCTAAATCGGGATAAACCACCGGCTGCTGATATGTGGAAGGTGCAAAATCTTGTTTATCTAAACCTTTAAATACATATTTATCAGCTAGCATTAGCAAGAAGTTTTCCAGGTTTTCTGGAGAACCACCTAGCCAATACTGAAAACTGAGCATGAAATTTCGGGCATCCTGTGCCTTGTCCATCGGTAAAAACTTCAGCACTTGCGGGAGGGTTCGCAAAAGCTTTAGCATCCCATCTTGGAATCCCGCACCGGATTTTTCTTTGCGTTTCCGCATGAATTGCGCGATCGCACTTTTTGACTGACCCAACTGTGCTAGAGAAAAGCTGCCCATTTTACTCAGGCGCATTACCTCTGGCATTGAGGGAAAGACAACAGAAACATCAAGATGATCGCGGTGTGGTTCTACTGCTGCTACTACTTTCTGTGCTAAGTCTTCGATGAAAATGAGGGAAGCGATGAAGATATTCGCATTCTCAATTTCTCGTTTGAACTCCTCGTAATTTTCTGGGTCGCGGAGTTCCTCAATCAAGTACCCGCTGATTTCAATCGCCAAGTTCGGATTGTTCGCGTTAATTGTGCGAACCGCTTGCGACAAAGCACTCTGGTACTGGGACTCAAGCACGACATAGACCACCTTGATTAAACTACGTCCGCGTAAGTTATCAGGCGCAATGTGTCTAATGGTGGACTTGACGTGTGTGAACATGCTTCTTCGGCTCCTTTGATGCGTGTTCTCTGAAGGAAGTTCCAAGCGGCATCATCAGCCACAGGTAACTTGCGATCTTTTAGGCAATATCTGTTTTTTATCAGAAAATGCTTGCCCAGTAGGCATTTTATCGCCTATATGACACAAATCGATATAAAAAACGAAATATTTCTTCGTAATTGTTGACTTTATATAAAAGTGTTTGCTCACTTATTTGTAAATTTTTCTTTACATTCTTATTTAACTATTTAGCTATAAATGCTGTTATCTATGATTTTGCGATCGCAGAGATTTTGAATGTCTGTCAACGAAATCATCAATTGACAGTACCAATAGGGGGGTCGCATATCCGGGGTTTTTTGTAGGCATAAGATAATAACTGCTCAGGAGTCATACCCAAACTCTTGGCAGCAGAAAGAGCAAGGAGATTAGCACGAGAGTCATAGCAGCTTTCAACCGCATCTGCAAGCTTGCTTGATATACATACTTCGCCTTTTTGGATAATGCGATCGCTTTGAGCTTTAGATAAATTCTGTTTGTCAAAAATACACTACTGAAGATGAAGTATTTCATATTAGAAAAACTCACGGCTTCTAAAATTTTGATAAAAACCCCGCTATCGGAAAGCGGGGAAATATTAAGTAAAAAAGACTAGATATAGCAGTCCTATTTGATTTTTGAAAATCGAGAGGCTCAGCTCCCCGACTTCTTTAATTAAGTCGGGGATCTTGTTGTTCACAAATAATTGAGGATTGCTATAGGAAGATTAAGGTTGAGAACCAGGAGCATTGCCATTCACAACAGCACTTGCTATCCAATTATTAGTACCAGCAATGCGATACCAACGGCGATCGGGCTTACCTGTCCAAGTATCTGGCACGGAATCGCCATATTTCCATTCAACAAAATCAACTCTTACATTACCCCCCAATCTTCCAACAATTGAAGCAGATGTGGAAGGAGAAGAACGCACATTAACTCCAGCAGGAGCAGTAATTGCACTGAAATTTACAAAATTTCCAACAATCGTCCCATTTTTGGAAGTGTATGTCCCACTGGTCATATTTCCAACTTTATAACCATCCACAACTAGGTTAAGACTTGGGAAGTTTATATGAACATGGGGACCATAAGATACCGCACAGGTAGGATCGTTTGGAGTATCAGCAGCTATTACACCAATTTGTTGTCCTTTTTTGAAAGATTGACCTTTGGACAAACCAAATGCTTTAATGTGCATTAGTGTGTAATTCCCATCTGGAGAGCTAAACCAAATAGCATTATGATTATCTGCTCCTCTAGCTTGACAAACACTTATGATTGTTGAGTCAACAGGTGCCAATACTGGAGTACCGGGACTGAGAGCGAAATCAACAGCATTCGATTGTTTATTCCAGCCATCATAGTGAGAACCAACTCCTCTGCTAATCGTAGCGCTTTTACCCGCTTGCCAAGGTAAGCCCCAATCTGCTGCCATAGCTGGTGCAGCAACAGCAGAAGACATCAGGATGACACCAGGTAAAATGAGCAATTTTAATTTTGCTCGAATGTTTAATTGATATTTAATCATCATTGTTGTCCGTATGTTTTGTAGATTTTATACTACTTATATAAGTATGTATTAATTAAAACCCACTAGCTTCTAGCAAACATCAGGAGTTATCCTAGTATTCCATCAGTAAAAATTATCACTATCGGAAATATAGTCATGCCATCCAGCAACGAACCATTCACGCAAGCAGCGAATAGCTGGGACTTGGAAACCCTTTACTCAGATTTGGCATCAGTGAAAGGTAAGCGTTTGACACCAGTGGAAAAGCGACACTTGCGAGGTTTGCTTTGTGGCTGTAGTCCGGCTGAAATAGCTGAGAAACTTGGCAAAAACGGCAAGGGTGTAGAAACTGACCTTTGTGCAACTATATACAGGTATGTCAAAAGTCTGTTGGATAAGTCTGATGAAAAGTTAGAAAATTGGCGAAATATTTCTGAATGGCTTGATGATGCAGGGTATAAAAATCAGTCGATAAAGGTTCCAGGCTTAGATTTATCGCCTGAGAAAGCAGTAGTTAATGTAACTAATATAAATATTGAAAGCGATCAAATAGTATTTTTGATTAGCATGAAAATTCCAACTTATCAAGATTCAGATTCTTTGGAAGATGAATTAAATAACTTAGATAATTATAGAAGCAATTAGTATTTATCTTCTGCCTAAATCATATCTAACCTTCCCATACCATCCAAACCAACATTCCCAATAATATTTCCACTGGGGAGCTAAAAAAATTATTAAAAAATCCCCTCAACTTTCGGAAAATGAGAGTTGAGGAGAGCAAGTTTTAACTAAACTGTATGGTGCTATCAGGAATAAGCATCCATTGGCAGACAAGAACAAACAAAATTCCTGTCGCCAAAGGCTGCATCAATGCGACCAACAGCAGGCCAGAATTTATATTCACGAGTCCAAGACGCAGGATAGGCAGCTTGTTCGCGAGAATAGGAATGGTGCCATTCTCCTGTAATAAGACTTTCGGCAGTGTGAGGTGCGTTTTTTAAAACATTATCTTGGGTATCCACCTTGCCTGATTCTATTTCGGCGATTTCTTGGCGAATAGAAATCAACGCATCACAGAAACGATCTAACTCTTGTTTAGATTCACTTTCAGTAGGTTCCACCATGATTGTACCTCCTACAGGCCAGGAGACAGTTGGCGCATGGAAACCGTAATCTATCAGACGCTTGGCTACATCATCGATTTCGATCGCAGCTGATTTTTTGAGCGATCGCAAATCTAAAATACATTCATGGGCAACTAGACCATTTTTCCCCTGATACAAAACCGGATAGTACGATTCCAGTTTCTTGGCGATGTAGTTAGCGTTGAGAATCGCCACCTTAGTTGCTTGGGTTAAACCATCTGCACCCATCATGGCGATGTACATCCAAGAAATCACCAGAATACTGGCACTACCCCAAGGCGCAGCCGCCACAGCACCAATATTAGAGTGCTGAGTTGAGTTGTCGATAGTGACAACAGGATGTCCCGGCAAAAACGGCACAAGATGAGATGCAACGCCAATGGGCCCCATACCAGGGCCACCGCCACCATGAGGAATACAAAAAGTTTTATGCAAATTTAAATGACAGACATCCGCGCCAATATCTCCAGGACGGCAAATTCCCACTTGGGCGTTCATATTTGCCCCATCCATGTAAACTTGTCCACCGTGACTATGGACAACAGCGCAGATTTCCTGAATTGGCTCCTCAAAGACACCGTGAGTTGAGGGATATGTCACCATTAAGGCGGCTAATTCATTGCTGTGTTTTTCTGCCTTAGCCTTCAGGTCATCAACGTCAATATTACCTTGTGAGTCACAGGCAACAGCCACCACCTTCATCCCGCACATCACCGCACTTGCTGGGTTTGTCCCATGTGCAGAAGTGGGAATCAAACAGACGTTGCGGTGTCCTTCACCCCGATTTTCGTGATATTGGCGAATTACTAAAAGCCCAGCATATTCACCCTGAGAACCAGCATTTGGTTGCAGAGAAATTCCTGCAAAACCAGTAATTTCAGCTAACCATGCCTCAAGTTGCTTAAATAAGATTTGATAACCCTGAGTTTGCGACGCGGGGGCAAATGGGTGAATCTTACCAAATTCCTCCCAACTTACCGGAATCATCTCAGCTGTCGCATTCAATTTCATTGTGCAAGAACCCAAAGGAATCATCGATGTAGTTAGCGATAAGTCCTTGCTTTCCAGCTTGTGAATATAACGCAACAACTCCGTTTCTGAGTGATAGCGGTTAAAGACTGGGTGGGTGAGATATGTACTTGTACGGGAGAGGGTTGAATTATCTAGATGTGATTTGCGCTGTGCTGCAATTAAGTCTCCAATTTCTTTAAAACCGAAAAATAGACTATCAGGCGCAGCAAAAATCTCCAAAAGCTCTACCAAATCATCTACTGTAGTTGTTTCATCTACAGAAACACCAACGGTAGTATCATCAACAATCCGCAGGTTAATATTCCGTGCTTGACAAGCTTCGAGAATTACTTCCAGGCTACGTGTTCCCAAGTCCACGCGCAATGTATCAAAGAAATGTTCAGAATTAATTTTGTAACCCAAATGCTTTAATCCTGCTGCCAACATTAAAGTTAGCTTGTGGATATTCTCCGCAATTTGCTTAAGTCCAGCAGGCCCATGATAGACCGCGTACATACTCGCCATTACTGCCAGCAACACCTGTGCAGTACAAATATTACTAGTAGCTTTTTCGCGGCGGATATGCTGTTCGCGGGTTTGCAAAGCCAGACGCAATGCAGGCTTACCTTGAGCATCTTTTGATACACCCACAATTCGCCCCGGAACCAGCCGCTTATACTCTTCCTTCGTAGCAAAGTATGCCGCATGAGGCCCCCCAAACCCCAAGGGAATACCGAAGCGCTGGGTACTACCGACAGCAATATCAGCACCAAATTCCCCAGGAGGGGTGAGCAAAGTTAAACTTAAAGGATCTGCTGCTACCGTCACCAATGCACCCTTAGCATGGGCTTTTTCTATAAAAGCACGGTAGTCGTAAATAGTGCCATCACTTGCGGGGTATTGTAGAACAGCCCCAAAAATTGCTCGATCAAAATCAAATGTTTGATGATCGCCGACAATAATATTAATCCCTAATGGTTTAGCCCGTGTTTGTAACACGTCAATAGTTTGGGGATGGCAATCATGAGAGACAAAATAGGCATTTGCCTGATTTTTGGAGACACCGTAGCTTAAACTCATTGCTTCAGCTGCAGCTGTGGCTTCATCAAGTAACGAAGCATTGGCGATTTCCAAACCTGTGAGGTCGATAATCAGGGTTTGAAAATTTAGCAGCGCTTCTAGTCTTCCTTGGGCAATTTCTGGCTGATAAGGAGTGTAAGCAGTATACCAACCTGGGTTTTCTAAGATGTTACGCCCAATCACAGGTGGGGTAATAGTGTCGTAATATCCCATACCGATGTATGAGCGGAAAACCTGATTTTTGTTAGCAACTTTTTTTAACGATACCAGTGCTGCATACTCACTTTCAGCTTCTGGTAACTTTAGCGGTTGCTTCAGCCGAATTGTCTGGGGAACTGTTTTATCGATTAGGGCATCCAGGCTGGGAAACCCCAAAACCTTAAGCATAAGCTGGATATCGTCGGAGTTAGGGCCAATGTGTCTTGGCACAAAACTACTTAACTTTTGACTTTTTCCGTCCAGCACTTGCTGCTCATTAGACTTGAGAATAGGGGCGTTCAATACCACAAATTACTCTCCAGATGGTACTATTTCATATTTTGCAATAAATACTGATGAGAAGTAGGTGTAACTTTGAATTTTATCTAAATTTCATGACTTATTTTCGAGTGGAGTGGTAGAGAAGATATGGGGAGACAGTGACGCAGGGAAATCTTCATTCTCTGCTTCACCATCTCCCTCTTCCTTACTCCCCTTCCACCTGGGCGCGATACTCATCTGCTGTCAAGGCATCCTCAACTTCACCAGGGTCATTGACACGCACTTTCAAAAACCACCCTTCTCCGTAGGGGTCTTCTGACACTTCTTCGGGAGAATTAATTAAGGCTTCATTGCGTTCTATAACCGTGCCTGTGACTGGTGAATTCAGTTCTTCAACGGCTTTTACTGATTCAATTGTGCCAAAGTTTTCTCCCCTGGTCAGAGCGTCGCCAATTTCTGGCAGTTCCAAAAAGACGATATCACCCAATTCATGGACGGCAAACTCAGTAATGCCAATGGTGGCAATTTCGCCATCTATTCGCACGTATTCATGAGAATCGAGGTATCTAAAATCTTGAGGATATTCAAAAGACATATCACTTCCTCTCCCTTATCAAAAAAATTATTGCCCCAACAGTCATCCAAGCCATATCTAGTAATGAACCTTACTGTAGATTGAGTAACTCACAACACATTATTCCTCAAAAACCTCGGCGCTTATCAGTTGGCAACACGATTTTTTGACCGATAAAAGGGACGTTTAACCACAATTGCTGGATAAGCCTTGCCACGAATTTCGACTTCTAGCTGCTGACCAACGGTTGCTAGCTGGGTAGGAACGTAGGCTAAGGCAATGGGATAACCAAGTGTGGGCGACAGAGTGCCACTGGTAACTTCTCCCACGACTTTACCTGCTGATAACACTTGATAGCCATGACGGGCAATGTTGCGTCCTTGGGTTTGTAAACCCACCAATCGGCGCTGCACTCCAGTGGCTTTTTGCTGTGCTAAAACTTCTCGTCCGCTAAAATCACCTTTGGTATCTAAGTGAACTAGCCACCCCAAACCTGCTTCTAAGGGTGTGGTGGTGTCATCGATATCTTGTCCGTAAAGTGCCATCGCTGCTTCTAGGCGCAGAGTGTCTCTCGCACCAAGTCCACAGGGGATAACACCAGCTTTATGGAGATTTCGCCACAATTCTACCCCCACATCTGGGTCTACCATCACCTCAAAGCCATCTTCTCCGGTGTAACCTGTGCGGGCCAAGAAGGCAGGTTTACCTAGTAGGGTTGCTTCTAAATGTCCAAAGGCTTTGATTGGTTGTAAGTCTTCTTGCACTAATGGCTGGAGATATTTAATCGCTTTTGGCCCTTGCACGGCAATTAAGGCTTTTTCTGGTGAAAGGTCTTGGAATTGCAACTTATCCAGGTCAAGGTGTTGCAATAACCATGCTTTATCTTTACCAGAGGTGGCTGCATTGACGATGATAAATGCCTTCTGTATACCAGTGGTATCTTCACCTTGGTAATAAACAATGATGTCGTCAATAATTCCCGCTTGGGGATTTAACAATACGGTGTATTGTGCTTGACCAGGTTGCAATCGACTCAAGTCTGAAGGCACTAGTGGCTGGAGTTGGGAAATCAGGTTTTTACCTTGGAGGGTAAATTTGCCCATGTGGGAAATATCGAACATTCCGGCTGTATTTCTTACAGCCTCGTGTTCGCGGCTAATTCCACTAAATTGCACAGGCATTTCCCAGCCGCCAAAGCTGGTAAGGCGTGCTTTGAGTTCTACACCCAGTTGATATAAAGGGGTTCGCGCCAGAGATTGAGCGTTGTCTTCTTGATTAGCCACAGGTAATTTTGCGTAGATGCGGAGCAACTTGCCATTAGGCATCGCACCTCAACATCTATCATCCTACGAGAGATTAGGGAAGAGGTGACAGGGGGTAGATGATAGGGAATAATTTCTACTCTGTAAGCTGTACCCGCTTCCCTTCTTCACTCCTTTGTCCTCTTCTGTGAGGTTTAATAGTTAATGGTGGAAGTGTTGAGATTTATTAAGAAGACATTATGAAATATTGGCGACTAATAGCTAGCTGTGTTTTAGCTTTGGTTCTTTTTATGTTTCCCCTATCGGCGGAAGCTGCAAGTTCTTCTAGTATTACCCGTTCTATGGGTAATGATGAACTCAAGGGTAAGGATTACTCTAGTCAGAGTTTAATTGGCACTGAGTTTACCAATCTCAAATTAGAGAATGCTAATTTTAGCAATGCTGACTTACGTGGTGGTGTATTTAACGGTACCCTTTTGGAGGGAGTAAATCTGCATGGTGCTAATTTTAGTGAAGGCATAGCTTATCTCACAAGGTTTAAGGCGGCTGATTTGAGTGATGCTGTGTTAACCGATGCAATGATGCTACGTTCTACTTTTGATGATGTAAATGTCACAGGTGCTGATTTTACGAATGCAATTTTAGATGGGACGCAAGTGAAAAAGCTTTGTGTTAAAGCAAGTGGTGTTAATTCTAAAACTGGTGTAGATACTCGTGAGTCTTTAGGATGTAAGTAGAATCTAGCCCCTCGTTAAAAGGTGGACAGAACTACCTAAAAGTAGCAAAGTCTACCTTTTAAGGTTTGTAATCTGGCAGAATGTTGAGAAAGGATTAAACGAATTAAAATATCATTCCGAATTTTAATCAAGCGAACCTTTGAAGCATCAACTAAAGCCTTGTGATTTGGGGAGCATCCCAAATGTGCAAGTTTAATTTACATCCGAGATTCTGGCTTATCCCGGAGAATAAAAAACGAACCGCAAAGGACACAAAGAGAAGAGGATTTAAAAGGATTTTCATGTCAGTTCCGTATATTTTTGCCAAATTTGGATGCTCGCTGTGATTGGGAGCTTATTTTGAATTACCAAATACAATATTATAGTTCATAAAATCCAATCGCATTCTGATAGATATACTTTGATTCTGCCTGATAAAATAAAACCGAATAAGTATCTATCTCAGGATACAGTTTGAGTTGATATTTCAGATATCTATCTAAAAGTATAAGAACATATAAATTGTTAAGAAAAATAATTTTTTCTACCCATAGTGGTGAAAGCGATCGCTCAAAAGAAAGATGGAATCTTCTAACCCTCTGTGTCAAGGTTATATCAGTAAGGACTACGAACACTTTGCCGAGGAGAACACAGATGGTAGCTACTTTAGATGATACGAAACGCAATGCTATTGCTATTAGATTGGCAGACCTGAAAGCACTGCAACAGTTGGTTATCGAAAAAGAGCAACTGTTTTTGAAAGAAGGCCTCGATCCCGAAATCGCCGATCGCATCCGAAATTTTCTCAATGATGACGAAAAAAATCTTGGCATTCTAGAAACTGTAATTGGTCAGTATGGCATCCAGGCTGAACCAAGAAAGATTGTTAGAGAATTCATTGAAAAATCGAAAGAATTGTTCAAAAGTTCTGAGCTAAGTCTGTATGACAAAGTATCTCAGCATGAATTGCTGAAACATCAACTAGTAACCACTGGTTTGATAGTTCATAAAGCTGCTCAAAAAGTTGGTGCTGACGTTTTGCTAGCGATCGCACCTCTCAATACCATTAACTTTGAAAACCGCGCTCACCAAGAACAACTCAAGGGTATTTTAGAAATTCTGGGTGTCCGCGAACTCACTGGACAAGATGCAGATCAAGGAATTTGGGCGCGTGTTCAAGACGCTTTGGCCGCAGTCAGTGGTGTGGTAGGTAGCGCTGTTACCCAAGCCAGTGACAAAAAGGATATGAATATCCAAGATGCCATCCGCCTCGATCATAATAAGCTAAATACCCTGTTCGCCGAATTGATCCAAAGCGACAATCCTGAGAAGATCCAAGAGTACTTCGGTCAAATTTATAAGGATCTAAGTGTCCACGCTGAAGCCGAAGAGGAAGTCGTATACCCAAAAGTACGTCCTTTCTATGGTCAAAACAACACCCAAGAACTGTTTAATGAACAAGCTCATGCAAAGCAGGCGTTAGAAGAAATTAAGGCTCTCAGCCCATCTTCACCGCTATTCAAAGAGAAAGTCAAACAGCTGAGGGAAGCTATTAGCGATCATATTCGTCAAGAAGAAAGCACAATGTTTGCTGCCATTCGCAACAACTTAAGCACTGAGCAAAGTGAGCAACTGGCTACTGAATTCAAAGCTGCTAAGACCCGAATTCAACAAAAGCTAGGTGTTGTTACCGAATCGAAGGTGTAGGATGCTTTTGAGCTTTCTATATCCACTAAAAAAGGTTAGTTAAAAGACATCTGGTGAAAAAGAATGTAGAGAGGTAGCACTGCTAGCTTTCTACAAGGATTCTAGATAATGCATATTTAATTTCTGGAGATGTCTAAACAAAAACTCCCAGCACACCAAAGCTGGGAGTTTTTGTTTAAACATTTTGCTGATAGTATTTATAAGCGGCATAAGCCATAGTTATAACCCCAGTGATAATGGCAGATTCATCAACTTCAAACTGCGGATGGTGTAATGGGTGGTTAATGATTCTTTCTTTGTAGCCTACACCTAAACGAAACATGGAACCGGGGGCGTGTTCCAAATACATAGAAAAATCTTCAGCACCAAGGGAGGGTTCGGGTAAAACTTGGACGCGATCGGTACTCCAAGCTTCTTCTGCGGCTGACTGTAATAATTGTGTCAAAGTGTAATCATTTTGAACGCTGGATACACCCTGACGATAATTTACTTGATAGTTTGCTCCGTAAGTATGGCAAACATTAGATACAATATTTTCAATCCACTTAGGGAGATGAGCGCGGGTTTCGGGATGGAGCGATCGCACGGTTCCCAATAACTGTACTTTATCCGCAATTATATTCGGCGCTCTGCCACCATTAATCTTCCCTATGCTCAATACAACAGGACGCAAAGGATTTTGTGTCCGGCTGATGGCTTGTTGCAGTGCAGTAATAATTTGGCAAGCAATCCAAATCGCATCAATAGCCTCATGAGGACGCGCCCCGTGCCCAGATTCTCCCATAATTAGAATCTCTAAATCATCTGCGGCGGCTGTCAATGCCCCGTAACGCACGCCAATAGATCCTGCGTGTATAGAAGGAAAAACATGAACCCCTAAAACAGCTGAGACGTTTTCCATCGCGCCATCTTTCACCATCCAGCTTGCCCCTTGAGCAATTTCCTCGGCTGGCTGAAATAAAAACCGCACTTTTCCACTCAACTCCTCCGCCATTTGGGACAGCACCATCGCCGTTCCTAAGCCCACAGTGGTATGGACATCGTGACCACAAGCGTGCATAATACCTTCGGCGCGAGAGGCGTATTCCAAATTTGTGCCCTCTTGAATTGGCAAAGCATCCATATCGGTGCGAATTGCCAATAAACGGTCATTTTGACCAGTGCCTTGCAGTTCTCCAATAACGCCCGTTTTACCAACACCTTCTTGTACATGCAGACCACTGGAAGACAGAACACCAGCTACGAAGGCTGCTGTTTGGTACTCCTGACCGCTGAGTTCTGGGTGAGAGTGGATGTGGCGGCGAATTTCAATCAAGCGAGGCGCTAGTTTTGCTGCTAAGTCTTTTATATGGGTAAGCATCGATTTAGTTAATCTACAAGCTTTTTTCCCATGATAAAGAACTGTTAACAAACAAAATGCTTTTGCTATACAAGGATAGTTGAGGGGAAGCAGGGGAAGCAGGGGAAGCAGAGGAAGTAGGGGAAGTAGAGAAAGAAAAGCTATTGATTATTGCCCAGTCCCCAATCCCCAGTCCTCAATCCCCAGTTTATTTTGAATAACAGGTTGTGCCTGGAGTATTTTCGGGTTTGAAGTGGTTACATTCTCTTGTCTTTTGACGCTCTGACGACCAGCTATAAGGCATATCTGAGGTGACGACACCATTAGCTAGAGTTGTTAGTCGGAAATTAGCCCCCCGAAAATTGGTAAATTCCAATTTCGCACCTTTTAAGTTTGCTGCTTCTAAATTGGCGCTGATGAAACCGGCATAAGACAGATCGGCATTTTCCAAGGATGCTGATTTCAAATTTGCTCCGGTTAAGGAAGCACTATTAAGATTCGCCAAATTAAGAATCGCACCTTCTAAATTTGCACCGGTGAGATCGGCATTGGTGAGATTAGCTTTAGATAATGTTGCACCACTCAAGTCGGCCCCTCGCAAATTTGCTCCAGTTAGATTCAGTTGAGTTAGGTCAGCACCACTCAAATTACACCGGGGACAGGCACTTGTTGCCTTCAACTGATCCAAATCTAGCTGATTTAACGCCAGGGCTTGCTCTGCAAACCCAAAACAAGCCAACAAAGCGACCGCAGCAACAATCTTAAAGTTCATATTTTTTACAGATATCTACAAAAATGACAATTTACGCACACTGCGTACTGCCATACTTACATATACCGCTTCTCTAAGGAAGAACAGGGATGAAGCATTCATTAAGAAGCTGTAAAAATACTATAAATTCTAATGGTAAGACTACTCAAACGGAAATATAGGCTATAGAATCGATTCGTAAGGAACTATACCGAACCTCTTATAGACTACCATATATGTGATCCCCCTAGCTCGATGAAAAATACGACTAGGGGGATCTTGTTTTTAGGCACTTGATTAAAATCATAAACTCTATGGTTGAGTTGAACCTTCGCATAGCGTTCTGTTGGGAAGTAAAACCCAACAAAATCAATCAAAATGTTGGGTTTCGTTCCTCAAAACGCGATCGCCGATGAAGTTTTCTCAAAATGCGTTCACGGAGTGACTCTAAAAGAATATGGCCTGTTTTGACTTTTGACTTCCGCAAGGCAGTCCTACTTCCTGCCAATAGCGTCGCACAAGTGACTGTCCCTTTCGCTGACATTAGGATTATTCTCTAAATAAACGCGTACTGAATCACAATTGTTCTGCATCAAAGAGTCTAATTTTAATTTTGATTCTAATTCTGGAATATTCCAGAGTTTGATTGTGTTGTCAGCACTGCCAGAAGCCAAAGTCTTCCCGTCGGGGCTAAAACTCACGCTAAAGACAGCGTTACTATGCCCCGTGAGAGTGTGGATTTCCTTTCCTGTCTCTAGATTCCAGAGTTTGATTGTATAGTCACCACTGCCAGAAGCCAAAGTCTTCCCGTCGGGGCTAAAACTCACGCTAAAGACAACGCTACTATGCCCCGTGAGAGTGTGGATTTCCTTTCCTGTCTCTAGATTCCAGAGTTTGATTGTCTTGTCAGCACTGCCAGAAGCCAAAGTCTTGCCGTCGGGGCTAAAACTCACGCTAGCAACATAGTTACTATGCCCCGTGAGGGTGCGGATTTCCTTTCCTGTCTCTAGATTCCAGAATTTGATTGTGTTGTCATCACTGCCAGAAGCCAAAGTCTTCCCGTCGGGGCTAAAACTCACGCTATTGACAACGCTACTATGCCCCGTGAGGGCGCGGATTTCCTTTCCTGTCTCTAGATTCCAGAGTTTGATTGTCTTGTCGGCACTGCCAGAAGCCAAAGTCTTGCCGTCGGGGCTAAAACTCACGCTAGCAACATAGTTACTATGCCCCGTGAGGGCGCGGATTTCCTTTCCTGTCTCTAGATTCCAGAGTTTGATTGTCTTGTCAGCACTGCTAGAAGCCAAAGTCTTGCCGTCGGGGCTAAAACTCACGCTATTGACAATCAAACTATGCCCCGTGAGAGTGCGGATTTCCTTTCCTGTCTCTAGATTCCAGAGTTTGATTGTCTTGTCCCAACTGCCAGAAGCCAAAGTCTTCCCGTCGGGGCTAAAACTCACGCTAAAGACAATCAAACTATGCCCCATGAGGGCGCGGATTTCCTTTCCTGTCTCTAGATTCCAGAGTTTGATTGTATAGTCACCACTGCCAGAAGCCAAAGTCTTCCCGTCGGGGCTAAAACTCACGCTATTGACAATGTTACTATGCCCCGTGAGGGTGCGGATTTCCTTTCCTGTTTCTAGATTCCAGAGTTTGATTCTGTTGTCCAAACTGCCAGAAGCCAAAGTCTTGCCGTCTGGGCTAAAACTCAAGCTAGTAACAGAGAAACTATGCCCCGTGAGGGTGCGGATTTCCTTTCCTGTTTCTAGATTCCAGAGTTTGATTCTGTTGTCCAAACTGCCAGAAGCCAAAGTCTTGCCGTCGGGGCTAAAACTCACGCTAGCAACATAGTTACTATGCCCCGTGAGAGTGCGGATTTCCTTTCCTGTCTCTAGATTCCAGAGTTTGATTGTCTTGTCACCACTGCCAGAAGCCAAAGTTTTACCGTCGGGGCTAAAACTCACGCTAGTAACAGAGGAACTATGCCCCGTGAGAGTGCGGATTTCCTTTCCTGTCTCTAGATTCCAGAGTTTGATTGTCTTGTCACCACTGCTAGAAGCCAAAGTCTTACCATCAGGGCTAAAACTCACGCCAGTAACAGAAGAACTATGCCCGTTGAGGGTGCGAATTTCCTTTCCTGTCTCTAGATTCCAGAGTTTGATTGTCTTGTCAAGACTGCCAGAAGCCAACGTCTTGCCGTCGGGGCTAAAACTCACGCTAGCAACAGCGTTACTATGCCCTGTGAGGGTGTGGATTTCTTTTCCTGTCTCTAGATTCCAGAGTTTGATTGTCTTGTCACCACTGCCAGAAGCCAAAGTCTTGCCGTCGGGGCTAAAACTCACGCTATTGACAGCGTTACTATGCCCTTCCAAGCTGTTGCGTTCTCTTCCTTGAAAACGAACTGTCTGCAAGGCATTCATTACCTCTGAGTTAGTTTTATGTTGGCTTTGCAGGATTTTTCCCGCCCTGATTGCTGGGACGAAAGCCTCTAAGGATTTATGTTCATTAAATAGAGACAAGGAATATCTACCAAGAGATTCGGCCAGATTGAGTTGCGCCTGCTTAGTCTCATTCCATGCCGTAAAACCCAATCCACCGCTAATTACCACCGCCACCAACGAACCTGCCGCAATTCCCCAGGCGGTTCTGATTTCGCGTTTCCTGCGGGCTGCTTCGGCTTGTTTGAGGCGATTTCCTTCTTGGATACTCTGCTCGATAAATTCTTTCTCATCAATTAAGTCTTCTGGGCGCTCCTTGAGTTTTTCTTCTGCTACTGCTAATGCTGCACCCCGCAACAATGACCCCGAATCTTTATTCGTTGCTTCCCATTGTCCCTTTGCTGATCGCAGTCGCTCTTGCCAAGCTCTAAAAACGCGGTTTGTATTCATCCATTCTCGCAGTTCTCCCCAATTACGAATCAGAGCTTCATGGACTACTTCGACTGTTTCTTGACTGCTAAGATTGCGACTTGTCACCACCAACCGAGCATCAGCTAATTTTTTTACCAAAGACCAGCTTTGCTCGCCCAATTCCGCTTTCATCGCTATGCGTCTTGTATCTTCTGCTCCCTCACCTGGACGCACTAATTGAATAAAAATCCGCCGCACTTTTTCTTTCTCATCATCTGTCAAGTTGCCATATTTCTCATCAGCATGGCGAGCTAACGCACCTTCTACTTGACCAATTTCTTCATAGATTTTGTGAGTTAATTGTTTACCTGTTCGCTTATTCCACAACTCTGTCAAAGCAAACTCTAGCAAAGGTAAATTTCCCGGTTGGTTTTCCACATCATCCAGAATGCGTTTTACCAGTCCGTCTGCAAATGTCACCCCGAATTTTTGGGCAGGTTTTTCAATGACTTGTGTTAGTTCCTCCCGATTCATCGGCCCCAGTTTCACGTCACCATTTTGCAAGACATCAGCAAAGGGACGATAGGAGAGAGCATTTCCCAAAAAATCTGCCCGCATCGTTGTCACCAACACCGTAGCCGATGAAGTCAGGGAAGTAAGAGTTTCTAGACTAACTAATAAGCAGTCGAGAAACTTACGGCGAATTTCCTGATCGTTACAGAGGGTGTAAATTTCTTCAAATTGGTCAGCAATCAGTAGCACCCGATGATTGGGGTGATTTTGTTGAATTTTAGCAAAAACATCTAAGAGAATAACAGAACCATCTTGCAAGTAACCAGCCATCTTTCGGGCTTGGGCAATTTGGTCTGTTTGATCTAATTTGGGTGTATAAAGAGGAACTAGAGCTAAAGCTAGAGCATGGAAAGGATCAGAACCAGGACGGAAGTGAGTAAACTGCCAATGACCTGCTTTTTGTAACTTAGGGACTAATCCCGCTAATACCACCGAAGATTTACCGCTTCCTGATGCACCTAGCACCGGAATAAAATTATTGGTTTTAGTTGCACTATAAAGTTCTTCAATAAATATTTCCCGCCCAAAAAAAACATCCGCATCATTGGGGCCAAAATGAAACAATCCCTGATAAGGACAAGGGAGATATTCATCAGCAGCGATCGCCGGATCAACAGGTTCTACTCTTGCTTCTTCCCTATAGTAAAAGTAGTTGTAGATAATGTTTTTTTCACCAACTACAGCACTCTTTACTTCATTTTCAAACTTTGAATTGTAATTGGAATTCTCTTCAGCCATCTAGATACTCCAGTGCCTGTTAAGCAAATTTATTTTCTTGTTTGTTGCGATCGCCCACCTGAGCGCCCTTCACTTCTCCTTGAAACACTGTGTTGTATTTACCTGCTGCTGACTCTTCAGGTTTTACCTGTTTCAGCAACTCCTGGGCTAACTTAATAATTTCTGCATCTTTCTCAGCACCAGCTTCAGCTAATTTCTTTTTAAGTGGTGCTTCATAGGTTTCAGGGTCTGTTTCGTGTTCTTCAAGAACCATTTGTGCTTTTGGTTCACTTTCAAACTTCTTCTTAATCAAGGTTTTCAACCCCTGATAGGCATCTTTGACTGCTGTTCCTGCGGTATCCTTAGTAGCTGCGATCGCACCAGCACCTAAAGCAGCAATAATCATAGAAATAGGTTCCATAGTTAATCCCCAATTATTTGTATCTAACAGTTAAAATAGCAGGATTTACGCAACTGGCACGTATATCATCATGTTATCGAAGTCAAGGGTCAAGATTTCGATTTTTTGACTCTTGATAACCTCTACAAAAAAATATGACACTTACGCAAGTCCTAAATATAGGAATCCCTCCTTCCCCCTTCACCGCCATCCTAAAAAGCGCAATCCAGGGACAATTAGGTAGTAACTCACTCCTAACCAGAAGCTGATGAAGAAGCCCATAGAACCAAAAAAAATCAGAGGTAACTGTAACTCTGACCAAGCTGGATGATTAGAAAATTGGAAGATCGGAGGTGCTAACCTTAAAAGAATCAAAAATGCATAAGCGATCGCACTACCAAAGGCAGCGAACACAGCGTACACTACATGATGGCTGCGAAGACCTAAGCTCAAGGTGAGTAGGCAAGCTGCTACTAAAATCACTGCCACTAAGCCCTCCCCACTGTCTTTTGGTGCGATCAATTGCAAAATTAACCAACCAAAGCCATAGCTAATCATGCCCATCAGCGATGCTACTAAAAACCGCCGCCGTTGACCAAAACACCCAGATACTGTTAGTCCCCAAGCGGTTCCCCAGCCTGCGACAACGAACACCAAAATATCTGCCCCGAAGATGGGTTGAGTATTTGGCACTAATTGGTTTAGCTGACTGGAAATAAATTCCACAACCCAACGCCCCAAGCTGGTGTGATATGCCAAAATAAAACCAGCGATCGCACCAAAACAAGCGCCAACATAGGCCAGGATCATCGCCCAAATCGTTGCCAAACAAGCTTGGAAAATTTTGATTATTGTCTGAGCAATAAAAATAACGGTTTTAGTTACAGCTTGGCTAAAGTTAGCTAAAACTTGTTCAATAGCTTGAGTTATTAGTGTAAATCTTTGGGAAACTTGCGTTGAGGCAAGCTTCGCCTTGTCTCGCAGTTGGGCAAATAATCCTGGTGGCGGTAATGGTTGAGAAATCTTCGCCAAGCGTTTTTGAATCATAGCTGCATTTGCTGGACGCGATCGCACATCATCCTGCACCATCTCATCCAGTAAATCTGCCAGTTCTGGTTTGACATTTACCGAACTTCGCCAGCGCAATTTTCCAGTTTGTTGGTCTTCCAACTCTAGCGGGTATTTGCCTGTTAGCATTTCAATCACTGTTCGACCAAGGGCATAAAAATCGGCACTTGGCCCGACAATACTTCCACTTACTTGTTCTGGGGGACTGTAGCCAGAAGAAAATAAGCGGGTGGAACTAGACTGAGAACGCAGTTTAGAAGCGCTAAATTGTTTTGCCCCACCAAAATCAATTAGTACCAAGCGATCGCCTTCTGTTTGCCCTTGAGGTAGGGTTACAGTGGGCGAAGATGTGCCCAGCATTAAATTAGAGGGTTTAATATCCCGGTGAATAATCTGACGTTTGTGTAATTCTTGTAAAATCTCTACAGCTTGAGCAAACCAGTTTACAACTAAATTCTCTGGACAACCTTGGGGAAACTTTTTTAATATCTCCTCTAAAGTCCGCCCATTGATTTTTTCCATTACCAAACAAGGTAGTTGGTGCGGTTTGGGGTTAAACAGTTGTACCTGAAAATACCCTTCTGCATCGACTGTGGGGACACCTGGATGCTGCAAACTAGATAAAACCGCCGCCTCTTGGGTAAATAACTCCAGTGCCTTTGGTGAATCTTCTACCAACACTTTCAGCACTTTCTCTGTTTGAGTTTTTTCATCCCAAACCGTGTAGATTTGAGCAAATCCTCCCGATCCTAATGGCTGAAGTGGAACATAGCGATCTAACAACTCTAGCGGTGCGCCACAGCTGTTGCAAAATTTGTTTCCCCAAGGCTGGGGATAAGGACGTTGACAATCAGGATTTATGCAGTGAACCGCACTCTGAGTGATGTGGGACACAACCGCTACAATACAAAGGCTGAGTTGATTTTAGCGTTTCTTGAGGTTTCGTGATTTTTAAATAAGCAAAAGGAAAACCCTCATAGAATCTATGAGGGCATTTGTTTATATCTCAATATCCTTGGGTTAAGGCTTGATCCTTCCGAACCCCCCTTTTTAGGGAGGGTTGGGGGGATCTTCCAAAACGAAATATCACTAACCCAAGCCTATTGGTTTATAGCTATGTCAGCTCTTAATTACGAAAACTTCTCTTACTCTGTCTGTGCTTGGCAACTTCTTTGCGCTTGCGTTTTTCTAAGGGTGTTTCAAAATGACGATGCTTTCTCATGTCTGGAAAAATTCCAGCCTTGGAAACTTCTCGCTTAAATCGTCGTAAGGCTGATTCAATGTGTTCATTGTCACCGACAATTACTTGGGTCATTATTTCTCCTACTAAGTTGACTTAATCAATGATATGCAGGCGGTAACATTACAAAAAAAAGACAGACTTTTGTTTTGTCTGACCTTAAGACTCTTGGTAAGTTTTCTTGGTTTCCAAGATTTAGTAGCGTCCGCCGCGTCCGCCGCCGCCACCACCGTATCCTCCCCGGCCTCCACCAAAGGAACCTCTATCACCTCTATCTTCCTTGGGTTTAGCCTTATTTACTTTAAGATCACGACCCATCCACTCTGCACCGTCGAGAGCTTCAATGGCAGCTGTTTCTTCAGCTTCAGTTCCCATTTCCACAAAAGCAAAGCCTCGCGGACGACCCGTTTCACGGTCAGTAGGCACTTGAACTCGCTTTACAGTACCATATTCTGCAAAAATACCACTTAAATCTTCTTGTGTAACGTCATAAGAGAGGTTACCTACGTAAATTGACATCGATTCGCTCCAAAATCATCACTGTGTAGAGATTTTAATTTCTCTGAGAAGTCTGTAAATACTAAAAGGAAAAGCCTTTCAATACTAAAATCAAAGACATCACTGAATTAACTCTCCTAAATCTAGGATGACATAGGAGCCAGCTCTCTGCATCCAGTAGATAGTTAACCAGCGATCCGATCGCGCAAATTGCGATCGCCTGCCCCCACTTACCCTAAGTACAGCCCAACACACAAAAGGGTTGGAAATGGAAGAAGATAAATTCTGTAGGGTGATAAAGGAAATCAGACATACAGGGGCACATCTTTGAATATCCGAATTGAACGTTTGACTGCATTAACCATGAAGCATTACATCAAGATTTTAATACGAAAGCTAAAGTGAAGCAACAAATAAAGGCTATGTCGGTTTCTATTTCTTCGGAAAACCACCCATGAAAGCAATTGCGATCGCGTACCCGCCTGTCGTCGGCAATCGCGCCCATTTCACAACATGAAGCAACACCTCGTAGAGAAGCAGGTTCGAGGGGATAAAGATTTTGTCAGTAGCATGGGCGAGAAATTTGGGCAAGCTGGCGATCGAAAAACTACCATCTCAGCCAAGAAATTTCAGTGTGTTGGCGTAGCCTGTCGTAGAGAAGCCGTTCTTGGCATCTTGGCGGTAGCCTAGGGCAAGCTACTATGTGTCTACGATAAATGAAGCTTTTTGGCAATTTTTGCGGAAGTCCTAGTTATTACGAACTAACTGCAAACGGCGAAGCCCGGTTAATACTTATACCGTAAGTTACTAAAAATTTTCACTACAATCATGGAATAATTTCGCTTACTTACTGAGTCAGTTATGAATACTGAATTTTTGATACAATAATACCAATAAATACTGCAAGACCTAGCGCTCTGCGAAAATAATTAACGCCTTGAAATAATTCTAGCCAAGCCCAAGTAAACAAGGAGCCATTTGCTAGTACTTCTAAGACTGTATTGATTTTGCCATTTGTAAAAATTAGAGCGAGTAAAGTAGTTGCTATCCAAACAATAAGTGGTAGGTTTGGCATCTGGGCTATAACAATGTTGCCATCACTATCACGGAAGGTTTTATCAACTAATGTATTAGATGTCATTTTTAATCACCACGAAAATTACTAGATTGACTATTGAGAATAGGCTGAGATTTGATTGCAAACTCTTTAATAAAATTAAAACACTTGGGTTAATCTCTTTCCAACCATCTAATTGCTGAGATGACAACGTTAAAGCATATTCATATATGAGTATATTAAAAGATATACTCACACAAAATCCGCGAATATAGCTGTTGGGAGCCTAAATGCGATTTGGAGAAATTCTCAAGGAATAAGTATAGCAATTCACTGCATCCACTCACCATAGCTAATAAGGCATTTCCTTTGCGAGTGCGTCAATCATCTACTAGTTGCTGCACTTGGCTAGTAGACATTTGCTGCACGATCGCTTCATAAGATAAGCTCCATAAGATATCCAATATTGTCTACTGTAAAACAAATATCTTAGCTGTATATTTTGGTAAGTCAGTAACTAAACCATCCTCTCCAGATTCTACTTCCCGATTACCGACCCAATCTCGCAAATACTCAGCAGTTGGAAAGTCGGAAATTTTATATTGATTTAGATTTTGGTCAGAGAAATTTGCCACTATGACAACATGAGAATTTTGCTCATCCCAACGAGTGTAAGCCAGCACTTTATCATCTGCATTTTCATAAAAAAACTGAATATTATCGCTTTGCAAAGCTGGAGTTTGCTGGCGTAGAGCAATAAGCTTGCGATAATACTCAAATAAATCATGATTCTGAGCGGCTGACAACAAAGACCAAGTAATCTTCTGCGGCTTAGTCACATCTTCGCTTTTCTGCTGGTATTCGCCAAACTCTTCTCCCATCCACAGCATGGGTACACCCATCGCTGTGATTAACAGAGTCGCTGCTAACTTCGCTCGTTGAAATGCGGCGGTGTCAAAGATACCGCAATTGCCTAATTCTCGTAATACACGTTCGCGATCGTGGGTTGCCAAATAATTAATCGCATTGGTAGCGATCGCATAACCCTGCTGTTTGGGATCTAAAACCTGCTTGAGTTGTTCTAATTCAAATGATTGACCACAAATATATGGAATTATAAAGTAGCGAAAACTTTCATGCCAACAAGCATCTAATGGGCCATCTGGCTTGACTACAGTGCTTGTATCGGGAATGTGTTCGGCAATATTGTAAAATTGCTTAGGTGCAGCATGGTTTTTTGCTTGCTTAGTTAGCCAGTTGAAAAATTCAAAGTTAGCCAATTGGCGCACTGCATCAAAGCGAATTCCATCAATGTGATACTCCTTAATCCAAAATTCTACTACATCACTGATGTATTCCCATGCAGGCTTAATATTTAAGTTTTTGTCATAATTATCATAGTTAAACTCTGGCCCCCAGTAGTTATCTGGGTCTTCAGGATAATGCTTATATTCGTAGTACCAGTAATTTCGGTCAATCAGTATTAAAGGACATTCTTCATCTGTGTGGTTATAAATTCCATCCATAAAGACGCGAATGCCTCTACCATGACACTCGTCAATCAACCGCTTTAAATCTTCTGTTGAACCGTAACTAGATTCTGTAGCAAAGAAGTGACGAACTTTATAACCCCAGTTATAATCACCAGGGTACTCATTAACTGGCATTAATTCAATTGCATTAATTCCCAATTCGCAAAGATAATCTAACTTTTCAATTATCCCTAAATATTTACCTCCTTTGTGAGAGCCAACTTCATCACCAGTAAAATCTGCAACGTGCATTTCATATATAACTAATTCCCGATTATCAGGCAACGGTATTTCATCGTGTTGCCAAAGGTAAGTATCAACAATGGGTCGCCCATCTTGAATGCGTACCCTGCTATATTTTTCTGTTTCATTAACATCTGTTGCTTTGGGATCGATGACATCTATCCATTCATCAGGTGTAAAATTTGGACTTTTGGTTTGAATCCGAAATTTGTATTGATAAACGCCATCCTCCAGTTTTATTTGAGTGCGAAAATAACCATCTTCACCTTTTGACATTGGAATTTCTTTCCAATCAGAAAAAGACCCAATTAAAGCTGCTCCTTTGTTGCGAGGAGCAAATAATGTAAATTCAGTTATATTTTCCATTGCGGCTCGATTATATTTTTGGCGATTACTACGTTTCAAAGATTGCTCTTGATTTAAAGCATTAAGGACAATACGTCTTAATACTTAACTATATTTGAGAAGGCGCAAGCCCTCTAGCCGAAGAGCTTCAGGGTATAAAGCTTTGTAAATATTGCAATTTGGAGATTGAATATCATAACGGCCTGTAGCCTTAAACGTAGCCAAAGAGCAACCACCTGTACACCAATATTTCCACTCACATGTACGACAGCCTTCTTTTTCTTCAACAGATAAATTCTGAATACCTGTTTTATCTTGTCGCACAACACTTAAAGGATCTTGAGCGTCAATTGAGGAGACAGTTTTATGTAGCTGCATCTGACATTTGGCAATTTGTCCTTGGTAATCAAATACGAGATAGCTTTGCCCAACTCCACAAGTTCGTTTATGAGGAGATGCTAAATTAGCACGATCGACTAATGAACCTAATAAGCTTCGATTAGGTAATTTCAATTCTATAACTTTGAATGCTGCCAACATTCCCTGAATCAGCTTAGATTCTTCTAGTTGCAAGTCTTCGTAAGAAGCGGATAGTTCATTTTCACGATAGAAATTTAAACTAAAGGGCAGATTATGCTCTAATATCCATTCAATCAGATCGGGTAATCCTTCTGCATTCCGCCCGCTAACGGTGATAGAAATATCAGGTATAAGCCCATTTTGTACAGCAATCTTAATACCCCGTTCAACATCTTGAAACGATCCTTTTCCGCCTGCATAAGTTCGTTGAATATTGTGGAAATCTGATAACCCATCTAGTGAAATCATTAGACGCAGATTCAAGGTTTGAAGCATCTCAATAATCTCAGGGGTAATCAATGTTCCATTACTGAGAACAACTCCATCTAATATAATGTTTCTTTCTTCGCTAAGAGATTGAGCATATAAATGGAGATCCTTGATTAAAGGAGAGCATAGTAAGGCTTCTCCACCTGCATATTTTAGTTTGACGCGGCGGTAATGATTTAAGGTGGCAGAGCGAAATGTAGATTCAATAGCTGCTCTACCTATATCTATTGACATATCCCTGGCTAAATGAGGAAGGTAGCAGTAGTCACATCTTAAGTTACAGCGATCGGTGATATGTAACCATGCTGATAAAGTTTCTGGTATTTCATTTAGGTTAAATGAGCTATTATTTTTAGGAATAATTAAACGGGCTTGATATAGTTCCTGAATAGCTGCCTTTAAGTCTATTTCGTTAATATGAGAATGCGCTGTTGTGATATTATGTAATTTATGAGGTTTTTTAAATATATTTAGTACATATAGTGCGGATTGATTTATAACTGCTACTTTATGATGAGTTCCATAACAGATAGAGTAAGTATCATCTAGATTCATGATTTGCGAGTTGGGAGATATCACAAACTCTGTTTCCAACATCCCCAAAGATAATTGGATATCTGAGCTTAATTCTGCTAAAGGGGATAAGTCACAGGCACAGTCCCCTCCATCACAATCACATTGCCCAGTTGCTACGTAGGTAGAATTAAGAGAAACTAAAATTCTAGGTCGATCAATTTTTTTACTAAGCATGAGAAGATGGCTGTTTTGTTGCACGGATTCTAGTTAAAAACATTTGTTGATCGCACCATTCCTTGAGAGCTTTATTGTCTTGCCATTGATGTTTGAGTTGCTGGATTAGAATTTTAGCAAGTTCTATAGGCAATCGTTCGATTTTCTTTTGCAGCAGATTTAGCTCATGTTGAATCGAATACGGACCAAAACCTCCATCCTGGAAGATTTGAGGTATGCCTTGAGCATATTTTGCAAAGGCAAGATCGTAGTTCGCTTGTTGAAATGCAACATCACCTTCTATCCGTAATATCCGACCAAAGTACAATTGATAGGTATTTTGATATGATAAGAAGCGATCGCTAAGTTCTCGTGCATAATCCGAAATATTTTTGTATGCTTTTGCATAATAATCAAACTCTGCTTTCCCTACCAGGCTATCGATGGCATACCGCATGTCATTGTACTCTAGACTAGTCTGGTAAGAGCGATCGTTGAGTTTGAGAGCTTGTTCTTGCAGAGAGCGATCGCACTTTTGAAACCCAAGATGCCAATAGACACTGGCCGTTTGGTGCAAAATTTTAGGTAATTCCTCTTCAAGTCCGTATTTATCTGCCAGTTTCAGGCTTTTTTCTAAAGCATCTTGAGCAAGACTTAGCAGATTGAGATCCCACTGTACTTGTGTCACATCCCAAACGGCTTCATTTACTACCTCAGCACTAAACCACTGATTTAAGCCTAATTGAAAGTATGCCCTACACAATATTCGATTATCGTTTTCTTCATTGTCGCAACGGCTTAATGCTCGTTCAAGTAGCTGTTTAGCTTTAATATAATTACCATTATCTACCAAAATAGCAGCAGAGGCAATTTCGGCATCGGCTATTTCGCGCTCACTTTCAACACTAGACCACATATCAATGGCTGCCTTAAAACACTGTTCAGCCTTTACGTAATCTTTTTGTTGTCCGTACAAAAATCCTAAGTTATTCTGAATGCTAGCCATAACTTGAGTTAAGCCTTTATCAGGTATGTCAACTTCCATCGCAGCATCCCAACCTAGTTTGTAATATTTTTCAGCTTCGTTAAACTTGTTGAGTTGTCGATAAAGATAACCAACTTGGTTAGCTACGCGAGGTATAGCAGATGATAGCCTGTTTCCTTGAACTAGGGATAAACACTCTTGCTGATATTTCAAAGCTTCGTCATAAAGATGTAACTTGGTATTCAGTATTCCCAAGACATTATAAATATCTGCCTTATGAGAAGAATTAGAAGATTGTTCAGATAGTATCCCCTCCAGTTTTTTCACCTCATTTTCTGTTGTACTCTTGTCTTTAAGGGCGTGAACAATCCTTGATTCAAAAACAATCATTCTAAGTTTTTGATCGGGGTTTAGGTCTTTTTCAAACTGTTTAAGAAGTGTTAATAATTGCTTGACAAAGCTAATTTTCTTGGCTTGAGTACGGATTGTATTGGTAACTTTATACCAAGTCTCAAAGCCTATTATCAGATCGGCATATAAAGCATTCCATAGCCATCGCGTAGTATTGAATTCTCGTAATTGTTTCAGTTCTTCAATTAGAAACTCAATATTGGCTACTTTATGAGAATCATCAGAGGAAAGTTGAACCTCCAATATCCTTTTTTGTGGACCTAGCTGATAATCTTTTTGCTCAAAATATTTAGCAGCAATCCGACTATCTCGTTTTCTCCATTCAAAATCTGGGTCAATATCTGTCCACACATATTTATCAACTAAGTCTCGCACAATATCATGTAATGATATTTGATTACCACTCATTATTGGTTTAATAAAAAAGTAGCTTTGGGCATCAATAAATAATTTTTCAGCATCTTCCATCGATAGTTCTAATAAATTAGCAATATCATAACTATCTAATGGGTAGATACGTGAAAGTAACAGGGTTAGCCTGTCCATTGATGTCCGAAGCTGTGTAATATGACGAACCATTTCAGCTTCAAATCCGCCTGTTTTTTCCAACCTGGCTGGAATAGTTTCTATATCTTCACTCTCTAACCAATCTGGAATAACTTCTCGATAAGCATACTCTACTCCAAATTCAATCATAATGGGGCTGCCACCAGAAAGAACTATGATTTTTTCAACTAAGTCTTTCCCAAGATTAAAGTGAAGTTGCTCCTCTTTAGAAATAATGTATGTCTGCACATCCTCATGAGTAAATTCATTTAACTCAAAATAAGTTAATTCTTCTTCCTTAAATGACTTTTCTAGAATTGGACGAGCAACGCTAGGACGACCTGCTAAAATAAATACGGCGTTATCTAGTTGCTGGCATAAATTAGCGATATATTCCCAAACTTCCGCTCTTATTTCTGATTGTCCTAACTTCTCAACCGTATCAATTAGAAATACTAGTCTCTGTTGTCTGGATTTTCGATTAATTTCATCTACTAAAAACTTTTCAATTTGTCTGCGTTCTTCTTGGTATGCGATTTCACTGAGGTGGTTTTCATCTTCTCTTAGTTGTCGTAACCTGAGCAGCCATTCTTGATATGTATTATCATACAATTGCTTGGCAATTTGAGTGCATAAATCTTCTGCATCATTAAAAATAGGGGTATCGCAATCAATAATTTCACTTGTCCCGATTTGAATTTGATTGAGGCGGTTTTGTAATTCATTAAGCAACCAAGTTTTGCCAATTCCACCTCGACCTTCTACTAAAACAACATGCAGTGTGTTAGTTTTTTGAACGAGGGAAATAATTCGATTTAGATGTTCTTCACGACCAACAAATTCTAATTTATCTATTTCAAACATAATAGACTCCTAAGTTAGTTATTTTGAATAGCTTCATCAAGCTTATGAATTAAATATCTATAGGGTGTATCATTATATTCGTCATTGTGCAGATAGTAATTGACAAGAAACTGAAATTCCCAGTCATGCTCTACTTCAGATTTAAGGGTAGACAGAAATTCGTGGGTTTGTTCTCGGTCTGTATTGCGGAATATTCCAATAGTTTCTTCAACGGTTTCATCAAAGAAAGTTCTGCGAAGCTCTTGTCGATAAGCCAAACTATCAGCACCACAATTGATAAATCCAGCATGTTGCTGAAGACTTTGAAAAAAATACTGCATTGACCAAGTTCCCGCCACAGCAGAATCATTCTTGGATTTAAGCTCATGAACATATTCCCAGCAAATTTGAGCCGCTTCGCTACAAAGCTTTTGAAAGCTATCAGGCGAACTTTCTCGGAGAAGACCAATAACTAGCAACCGACGGGTCATTCCATCTTTTATAATCGTTTTGTCACGAGTAAAAATGGATGTTTTTGTCAGTTCAGCATTTAATTTAAAACTATCGTCACTGAAAGGTAACTGAAATCTCCGAACGGCTTCTTTTAAGATCCAATGACCATTTAGTATGGGAAATATACTCAGTTTTTCAATAGATTCATAAAGATGATTATTTTCTTTTATCAAACTTTCTTTAATCTGATCTCTACATTGTCTCAGGGTTCTTTCCCATATTTTGCTGCCATAACTGTTTAAAAACCAATTAACTGTATAACCGCCACTTCGATAAACTTTTAAGGCTTCAGCAATACACCCTGGATGCCCACCAGTTAAATATAATAAGTGTCCTGCCAATAGAGATAGACTTTCAGAAGTCATTTCGATTGGCTTGAGATATTTTGTTGCTGTATCCTGAATTACTTCCCAATTAAAAGGAGAGAGGGTTAGCTTAGGAAAAACTCTATCAGAGGGGAGATCGGTAAGACAGCGAGCTGCTATTACAACTCGAAGACTCTTGGAATTATCTTTAAAAAATTGTAATTCTTTCAAACATTTTTCAATTCTCCATCCTAGCTGTTTAAGCTGATCGAAAATTTCGTTTAAACGTTGTTTGTGTGGAGCATTTCCATCTAGATCGATTAGCAGTACAATGCCTTTTTGACCCTGCGATTGCCATTTAGCCCAATTCCTATGTAATAATAAACCTAAGCGCTCTCCCGAAGGTAATTCATGCCCTTCTTGGATCTGAAGATTGAGAGAACTAGCTAATTCCTTTTCTAAGTCTTCAATATTTTGATCGCCTGACATAGAGGCATAAGCACAACACCATCGTAATTCTTGAAACCGCTTCTGTATCTGTTTGAGAAATTCTGTTTTTCCGTAACCTTTGGGAGCCGTTATCAGACGATAGGTAGGGGAATTAGTTGCTGTAATATCACTAATTGCAGCATCCCGATTAGTGAATGGGATTTTATCAAAATCAACTGGCTCTAGGGATTTTTGATTTAACTGGCTTAACTCTGATTCAGCCTGTTCTATTGCATCGAATTTATTATCAATTTGCCTTTGTAATTTATTTTTATCTACATCATTAAGCGTCCACCCTATTTGTTTACTGATACTTTCAATCTCATTTTTTAAATTAGCTATTGACTGCTCTAGATAGTTCTTTCGTGATTCTGAGGGATTTTTCATTGCATTTAGATGCCATTAAGTTCGCTTTCTACTCGTTCAAGTTCTTGTAGTATGGTGTTGATTTGCCGTTGAATGATATTGCGATCGCTCTGGTAAGTGGATGATTAAATTTATTTTGGAATATCTCATAATCACTACTTAGAATATCCAAGTGTTGTTGTAAAGTTTTGATTTTGAGTTATTGTCCCTGACGAGATTGTTGATTTAGCTGGTTTAACTTTGATTCAGCTTTTTCTATTTCGTCGAATTTATCATCAAGTTGCCTTTGCAATTTATTCTTATCTACATCATTGAGCGTCCACCCTATTTGGTTTCCAAGACTTTCAATCTCAGTTTTTAAACGAGCTATTAACTGCTCTAGATAGTTCTTTCGTAAATCTGAAGAATTGATTTTGAGTTTTTGTACCCGGCTTGGACTCTTTTGAGTATATGCATTTGATGAAATCGGCAAGGTTATTTCATCCCATGCTTTGCTCAATACATCCGTTGGAATCATGAAAGCAGTCTTGATATTTTCTCGCTGTTTCTCCGCCGCCACAGCCATACCAACCACTCCTGCAAGAGTTTCATCCCATATAGGCGCACCACTAAAACCCGGTTCTACCCTATAGCCAGTTACCTTACTATCTTCCAGTTGCACCCATCCCTTTCCTTGCCCATCTCGCAACACCCCTGTAGACCAAACGCCATCATTGTGTCCGTGGGGAAAACCGAATATGCGGAAAGGATGCTCCCAAACGTTACTAGCTGAGATTAGCTTGATAGGTTGCGCTTCATGAGGCAACTGCCCTTCTATTTGCAACCCAGCAATATCTTCAGGTTCGGAGGTTGATAGGTTGTTGACAACGGGTTGCCAAAAAACAACTTTAGCTTTTAGTTGTTGCCCTGATGCAATTAAGGGGAAATCGAAGTAAATATCATCACTAGGAGCTTCAACAATATCCTCTGGTAAAGATAGAGCCGAGGTAACAACATGAGCGCATGTCAGAATATAATTTCGAGTTCGCCCCGATACTAAAAAACCTACACCAACTACCGCACCATTGGGATGGAAAATCCGAGCGATCGCTGACCTAAAAGCTGGAATATAATTATCTGCAATGGATGCCATACTTTACTATGCCTTGTTTTGCTTCCATTTCAAGGTAATTTCGTAGTTAGCTTCACCACCTACAGAAGTAAAAATTGCACCTGCAACTGCATTTAACTTAATACCAAACTTAACCTCTACCTCATCGGCAGGTGTATTAAGCTGACTCAGTTTGATGATAATTGCTGAAGCTACAGGTTGTATTTGATCTAATACTTCATCAAATTTCTTTTTAGCTTCAACTACTATTTGTCCAGCATCTGGTCTAGCAACACGTACAAGAGAATTGCTATTTTCTGGCTCATCAACTTCAGCTAAAAACTTTGTACCATCTTCTAGAGAAAACTCTGTGATTTGTTTCCGAGTCATGGTAGAACCTGTTATTTTGAACTAATAGTTGAATGTCTAAATAATCAAGATAGTTTGCAGAAGTTTTTGTACATAATCTTCTTTTGTCCTAAATGTCCTGATTAAACCTTGCTATGAGCGATGAATCGCTCACTACGAACAATGCTTGCTGCAAACTTTGTCCTGGGTCAACCCTCGAATCTTTGTGAAGTTTCGACCAACTTCCGGCTGTTTGGGCGTTAAAGCTGTTGGATTCTCATGTAATAGATTTAACAATTAATATATTAATGGTTATATTAGTTATATATGTACCCTGACTTCAATTAGTAATTATACTGAGTTAGACCTTGGCAAGGAAACAAAGATGTAATGGAACCCTAAGAGGTTGTTTGAAAAGTATTTGGCTATGATTGTAGGCACTTAGAGATCCCCCCTAGCCCGCGTTAAAAAGGCTACGGTGTACACACAAGTCTTTGAGAGTGGCCTCATAAGCTTTTGATCCCCCCCAACCCCCCTTAAAAAGGGGGGCAAAAGTCTTTCAAAGTCCCCCTTTTTAAGGGGGATTTAGGGGGATCTTCAACGATTTTGGGTTTCGTACAGAGATGTGTGTACACCGTAGCTTAAAAAGGGGGGAACCGGAATTAAAGTCCCCCTTTTTAAGGGGGATTTAGGGGAATCTGAAATGTTTTGCTACTTTTCAAACATCCTCTAAGAGTTTCAAGTGGCTCTTAGCCTTGCACTTCAAGTTTTGGTAGGCTAGGCATACTGTTCGGTTAACTCAAAAAAAGCGATTTTTTGGGCTATTATAAACAAAAACCCCGATTTCTTAAAAAAAATCGGGGTTGTGGGGGTTGCAATTATTACAAATCAAAGCGAATGCACTACCGAGCAACACGATCGCACGATCGCACTGTGAAAGTATGTACGTAATGTCTAATGGACTTACGTAGGAATGATAAATACTTACAACATAAGAGGTTCAGCGATTATTAAGATAACTAGCGTTAGCGTAGCTCGTCGTAGACATCGCTAGAATAAGTAGACGCAAAAATATAGGTATAGGAAAAAATAAATTTTTCCAATTGCCTAATATATCTAGAAAGTTGCTCGGAGTACCGAGTAATTTATTCTGGCAAATAGTCCATCAATTTGGAGAACAATTAGAACAAAAATCAGGATTGAATTTGCAGTATTGACTTCCCGTCAATGAGTAAGCTGTACAATAAGGAAAACTCGTAAGTTCAATTTTGGCTAATTGTAATTTTGAAGCATTCCGCAACACTTGATTGGCTTTGGTTTTATCATCTAGAAGAATAGCTACAAGCTTAGGAAACGCCATGCAAGCAGCAGCATTAATGAGCGTTAGCACTATAGCATCTATCAAATTCATAGGTAATCATCTCCTGTAAAAAATAGGCGATTGCTGTTTTGAGGCGCAAGCATAATATTATGTGTAGGATTGACGTTCAGTCCATCTATTGCTTGCACTCTATGTAAACTAACTTTAACATAAATTTTTGTAAATATAAACGTGGAATTCCTGAAATTATTATACACAGAAGGGAATGTGGATAATAAGGACGGTTATTGTAGCGGAATAACAAAATAAGCTGTAAAAACGATTAATTTACAATATTTAGGTAAGGTGTTATGTCAAAAACCCAAACCCCGTCTTCTTTTTTATCTAACATCAGCGAGCAAGAACGCGAGGCATTAAAGCGGTTGGTAGATTACACAAATGTGGAATCGCTACCAGAAGTTTGGCCTTTGGCAGCTCACAAATTTGGTGATGTTGTCGCCCTCCGCAGCCCTCACACCAAACCAGAAATAGTGATTACTTATACCCAGTTAGCGGAGCAAATACAACTATTTGCAGCTGGTTTACAGGCGTTGGGAGTGAAGGTAGGCGATCGCATTTCCTTAATTTCTGACAACAGTCCCCGGTGGTTTATTGCCGATCAAGGCATAATGACTGCTGGAGCAGTTGATGCGGTGCGTAGCTCTCAAGCCGACAAAGAAGAATTGCTATTTATCATCGCTAATAGCGGCAGTACGGCAATAGTAGCAGAGGATTTAAAGACACTTCAAAAACTGCAAGACCGGATCAAAGATTTACCAATTCAATTTGCGATCTTACTTTCAGATGAAGCACCACCCACAGACGAAACCCTAAAGGTGCTGAATTTTGCCCAGTTGATTGAAATTGGGAAAAATCATAATTTTGTGCCAGTTAAACAAAACCGTGAGGCTTTGGCAACCCTAATTTACACCTCTGGCACCACAGGCAAACCCAAGGGTGTAATGCTGTCTTATAAAAACTTGATGCACCAAGTAATCACCTTTGGCACAGTACTGCAACCAAATGTCGGCGATATGGTTCTCAGTATCCTACCTTCGTGGCATAGTTACGAGCGAACTGTTGAGTATTACCTACTATCTCAAGGTTGCACGCAAGTTTATACTAACCTGCGCTCCGTGAAAGGAGATTTGAAAAAATTTAAACCTAACTATATGGTGGGTGTACCCCGTCTGTGGGAATCGATTTATGAAGGAGTGCAAAAGCAGTTCCGCGAACAACCAGCAAATAAGCAACGCCTAGTTAACTTTTTATTAGGCATTAGCGATAAATATATCAGAGCTAGGCGAACTGCTCAGGGATTGGATTTAAATAATCTTCATGCCTCAGCCGTCGAACGATTAGCAGCTAAGATCCAAGCATCTGCTTTATTACCCCTCCATGCCTTGGGAGAACGACTGGTTTATGCTAAGGTGCGAGAAGCCACAGGCAAAGAAGTCAAGCAGATGATTAGCGGTGGCGGTGCGCTTCCCAAACACATCGATAACTTCTTTGAAATTATTGGTGTTCAGATTTTGCAAGGCTATGGTTTGACAGAAACTTCTCCTGTTACCCATGTGCGTCGTCCTTGGCGAAATTTGATTGGCGCATCAGGGCTACCACTCCCCGCTACAGAAGCTAAAATCGTAGATCCTGAGACAAAAGCGCCTCTACCAGTAGAGAAGCGAGGCTTAGTATTGTTGAGGGGCCCGCAGATTATGCAAGGCTATTACCAAAATCCCGAAGCGACAGCGAAAGCCATTGACGCTGAAGGTTGGTTTGATAGCGGCGATTTGGGTTGGCTGACACCACAAGACGATTTGGTGCTGACTGGCAGAGCAAAGGATACGATTGTATTGACTAATGGGGAAAACATCGAGCCACAGCCAATTGAAGATGCCTGTTTGCGATCGCCATACATCGATCAAATTATGCTCGTTGGGCAAGATCGGCGCAGCCTGGGAGCCTTAATTGTCCCCAATGTCGAAGCCTTAGAAAAATGGGTGCAGAACAATCCGGACACTTCTCCACCTAGTCAAAAAATTGACTGTGAGAGTAGAATGATCCAGGATTTATTTCGGCAAGAATTGAATCGAGAAGTGCAAAATCGTCCAGGCTATCGACCGGATGACCGCATCGGGACATTCAAACTCATTCTAGAACCGTTTTCCATTGAAAATGGTTTGATGACACAAACACTAAAAGTTCGCCGACATATCGTCACGGAACGTTATCGCGATATTATTGACGGCATGTTTGCCTGATAATTCCACCTCCCAACTGTAAAGAGTGAACGTGAAATATTTATGGATGTCTCCAAATCTAATTTGCTTCTGAAACGCGTCGTTAACGTCAAAGTTATTGTGACTCCTCTTTGGAAAGAGGAAGTACAACAGCAGCTGCAAACGCAGATCAATCAACTCGATCAGCAACTGCAACAGTTAGACGTAGAAGGACAAAGAGCGATCGCGGCAATTCAAAAGCAGAGTCTGCAACCACCCGGCCCCCAGACCCTCCAACAAATTGACAATATTCAACTCCAAGTCAATCAAAAGAAAAGTGAATTTCTAGAGCAGAAAAATCAGTTGCTGCAAAACCTCCAGCAAGTCCAGTTTCTCCAGCAAGATCAGGAAGTCAATCAGTTCCAAATGGAAGGCTTTTTCCGGGTAGAAATCGGTGATAACCTGATTAGCAAAATGCAAGTCGAAATCGTTCTGCGCGACGGCGTTGTAGAAGAAATTCGCGGCGACATTTAAGTTTGTTATTTGTCATTTGTCCGTTGTCATTTGTTTTGTGACCAATGACCAATGACTAGTGACAGATGTGATTTAACTTAGTGTGGGAGCGGCTCCCAGCCCAACATTCTACCTGGGAGCCAGCCCAAACTATTTGCCAGACTGGAGGAGAGCTAATAAATAGCGATCGCCCGAAGGCTGACATCTCAACTCGATATTTAATACCAACTGAATCATCCCCCCGCTTGAGTTGCGTAATCGTCACAAGGGCCTGATTTCGTTGCGGATAAGCCACCTCTACCTTTCGCGTTCCTTGCACTGGTGTTATGTCGTCAAAGGCATTTAAAGCAAGGGTAGCAGGATCGCTACCTTGGAGAGATGAGTTAATTTTTTCTAAAGGTATAGTTTTATAATCGGAACGGTTTGGATATGCCACAACCTCTTGAGATTGATGTATTGCTTTCACCTGCTGGGTTTGCCCATCACTACTCTCAACAATTGGTACAGATTGCTGGCGCTGGATAATATAAACTCCAGCGCCAGCAGTGGCAAAGATACTGAGTATCACAATCAAAAATAATTTCAACTTTGCCGACATAAAAGTAAACAGGAATTTCAAATAGGTTTATTACCAATTTTGAATTCTAGATTGAACTGTATCTTATATCCTCTACCTGTGAGTAGCTCCTGTATCTTAATCAGTGGTTATGAGGAATAAAAATGCCAATCTCATTAAATCTGTGAGAAACTCGTGCTGGTTTTTGCAAGTCAACGACTAAAAACGAGAGCAAAATACTGGCTAACCATTGGGAATAACTCTGTATTATAGACCTCTTAAGTTATATTTAGGTTCCTGGGGTCAAGAGTTAGGAGTTAGGAACTCTCCCATTCCTCATTCCTAATTCTCAACCTAAAATATAAAATCTCCAGTCCAAAACTCTCCCGCCAAGATACAATTCGATCTGATAAAAGCTGTTAAAGTCCATAAACCATTGATTCCCAAACCACCCTATGAGCATTCACGAAGTATTTATGCCGGCGCTGAGTTCCACTATGACCGAAGGCAAAATCGTCTCCTGGGTGAAATCGCCAGGGGACAAAGTGGAAAAAGGCGAAACAGTGGTGGTTGTAGAGTCAGATAAGGCAGATATGGATGTAGAAACCTTTTATGAAGGCTTTCTTGCCCATATCATAGTTGAAGCTGGTGAAACTGCCCCGGTAGGATCTGCGATCGCCTTCATCGCCGAAACGGAAGCTGAAATTGAACAGGCGAAATCTCTTGCCAATTCCGGTGGCGTGGCTGCTGCTACTACCTCTTCCCCTGAACCAATCGCCGCCACAACCTCAGCTGCAACACCTGCCTTAGCGTCTCAAAACGGGTCTAACCACAAAGAAGGAAGGCTTGTCGTTTCACCCCGGGCCCGCAAGTTAGCCAAAGAACTCAAGGTTGATTTAACTACACTCCAAGGTAGTGGCCCCCACGGTCGCATTGTCGCCGAAGATGTAGAAGCATTGTCCAATAAGGGCAAACAACCTGCCACTGCCCCAGTTGCCCCACCAGCACCTGTACCAACCAGCGCCCCAGTTGCACCCCCAGCACCTCGGACACCAGCATCCACACCAGTGGTAGCGGCTGTTCCTGGTCAAATCGTGCCTCTAACTACCTTCCAAAATGCCGTAGTGCGGAACATGGTAGCTACCATATCCGTGCCCGTCTTCCGTGTCGGTTATACAATTACCACCGATGGATTAGATAAACTTTATAAACAAATTAAATCCAAAGGTGTGACAATGACAGCGCTACTGGCGAAAGCTGTAGCGGTGACATTGCAAAAACACCCATTGTTAAATGCTAGCTACTCAGACCAGGGTATTGTTTATCATTCTGATATCAACATTTCTGTAGCAGTTGCGATGGATGATGGCGGATTAATTACACCTGTGCTGCAAAATGCAGACGCGGTGGATATTTATTCTCTATCGCGGACTTGGAAGTCTTTGGTAGAACGGGCGAGGGCAAAACAACTACAGCCCCAAGAATACAACAGTGGTACTTTTACCCTGTCCAATTTGGGAATGTTTGGCGTAGACAAATTTGATGCGATTTTGCCGCCTGGACAAGGTTCAATTTTAGCGATCGGGGCATCCCGTCCACAAGTGGTAGCAACACCCGACGGTTTATTTGGCGTGCGTCAACAAATGCAAGTCAATATTACTTCTGACCATCGGATTATTTACGGTGCCCATGCTGCGGCGTTCTTGCAAGATTTAGCAAAATTGATTGAGACGAATCCTCAATCTTTGACAATGTAATTTTGAAAAGATACCAAGTTTAAATGTTAGCGCTATGAGCAGCAGTTTTTCGGAGAGTAGCGCTAACAACTATATAAAGAATCGGTGCAGGTTGACTGCACCGATTGCACAATTTAACTCTAATTCCACCGGACATTTCCCTCACGCCAATGCTGAAGCTTGAGGTTTGGCAAAAATCATTCTTCCTGCGGTAGTTTGCAAAGCGCTGGTGACTACTACTCGCAGTTCACCACCCACATAATTGCTGCCTTCTTCAACTACTACCATTGTGCCATCATCTAGGTAGCCAATACCTTGACTGGGTTCTTTGCCTTCCTTGAGAATTTTTAAATCAAGGTTGTCGCCAGGTAAATAACTAGGACGGACGGCATTTACTAAATCATTCACATTCAAAACAGGTACTTTTTGAACACTGGCGACTTTAGACAAGTTGTAGTCGTTAGTTAGCAATGTACCGCTGATTTCTTGGGCAAAACGTACCAACTTGGCATCTACTGTGGGAATATCTTCGTAGTCAACTGCATTAATCAGGATGCGATCGGGATAATCTTCCTTAATGCGGTTGAGAATTTCTAGTCCTCGTCTTCCCCGCACCCGTTTTTGGTCTTTGCTAGCATCAGCTACTTGCTGGAGTTCTTGCAAGACAAATTGCGGTACGAGAATTTGCCCTTCCAGAAACCCTGTTTCTAGTAGCGCTTCTATGCGACCATCAATAATGCAACTGGTATCTAAAACTTTGGTATTAGCTGGTTTTAGCGTTCCTTCCACAACCATTGATTCGACAGTGTTGGGATTAATGAACCGCAATAAGCCCCGCCCGTGGGTATCTGCCAAGTTCATACCAGTGACGGAAAGGATAATACTACCGACAACTGCCACAAGTGGCTTAATAAATCCAAAATCTGCCGGTATAGGTAGTAAAAATAGTGGGGCTAACATCAGGTTAGCTAGCAATAAACCAATTACTAAGCCGATCGCACGAGTTAAAATCACTTCCAGAGGCATTTCTTTGACTTGTGATTCTAGGCGACGATATGTCGTCTGGAAACTCAGTCCGATCGCACCACCAATAATCGCGGCAAAGACGGCAACAACTAAGCGTAAAGCCTCAAGATTTGTTACCTGGTCTAGCGCCCCATTGGGTAGTAGTTCAATGCTGTAGAACCCTATTCCCGAAGCTGCCAGGATAAATGAGAAAATGATAATTGCGTCAAGCATGGTTATGTTGTTTTCCTGCAACTGTGTTCACCGAGAAAGTTCAGTATTTTTTATTTCATCGGTAAGATAAACTCATCAATATTGACTTACACTAAGGGTTTAGGCTAGCAATATCTGCAATTATTATAACTAAAGGCTTTTCTCTTAATATTTTTCATTGTTTCTTTGTAAAACGACAAAAATTTGTAAAAAAACTCCTCATTTTCATTGTCTCTAATTCGCAGTTGGATTAACTTAAAACTTTTCTCAAAATGAGTCAAAAATTTAGTGTTTCTGGAATTGCGAGTTCAGCTTATGTGCATATTCCCTTTTGCAGACGGCGGTGCTTTTATTGTGATTTTCCGGTGTCTGTTGTGGGCGATCGCTTGCGGGGCGAAACATCTGGTACTATCTCCCAATATGTTGAGGTGCTATGTCAAGAAATTGCCATTACACCAACCTTTGGTCAACCTCTAAAGACAATTTTCTTTGGTGGTGGTACTCCTTCGCTGCTATCAACAGAACAGCTACAACGAATAGTAACAGAGCTAGAGAAGCATTTTGGTATTGCAGCTGGTGCAGAGATTTCTATGGAAATTGACCCAGCCACCTTTGATTTAGCGCATATAGCAGGCTATCGCAGTGCAGGCGTGAACCGGGTAAGTTTGGGTGTACAAGCCTTTCAAGAAGAATTATTGCAGAAGGCGGGGCGATCGCACTCGGTTGAAGATATTTTTGCAGCTGTGGAACTAATCCACCAAGTTGAGATTCCCAAATTCAGCTTAGACTTAATTTCTGGGTTGCCGCATCAGTCTTTGGATCAATGGCAGGATTCCCTAACAAAAGCGGTGGCGCTTTTACCCACTCACATTTCTATCTACGATCTCACCATCGAGCCAGGTACAGCCTTTGGTCGTTACTACAAACCTGGCGATACTCCTTTACCCACGGATGAAGCCACAGTCAAAATGTACCAGATGGGGCAACAGGTTTTGACTGGTGCAGGTTACGACCATTATGAGATTTCTAATTATGCCCAACCCGGTCATCAGTGCCGACATAATCGAGTGTATTGGGAAAACCGCCCTTACTATGGCTTTGGGATGGGTGCGGCGAGTTATGTTGAGGGGAAACGCTTCACTCGTCCGCGCAAGACTAGGGAGTATTACCAGTGGATACAAGCTGGCGCTGTGATTGATTGTGATGTGACTCCCCCAAAAGAAGTATTGTTAGAAACGTTAATGTTGGGGTTGCGTTTGGCGGAGGGTTTGAGTTTGGCGGCTTTGGTGGAGGCGTTTGGAGAAGAGAAGGTGGAGGAGATTTGCAGGTGTTTGCAAGGGTATTTTGATAAAGGTTGGGTGGAGATTGCAGAGGGAAGGCTGCGTTTGATCGATCCCCAAGGGTTTTTGTTTTCTAATGTGGTGTTGGCGGAGTTGTTTGAGAAGTTGGGGTGACGAACCACACCAGGTGCAGAGTCCGCAGAGAGAGGAGGGGAGATTTATGCAGAAAAATCAAGTTAGAAAAGCTGTGATTCCGGTAGCTGGTTTCGGGACTCGGTTGTTTCCAGCTACCAAAGTTGTGAAAAAAGAACTTTTTCCGATTATCGATCGAGATGGTAGGGCAAAACCTGTGATTCTTGCAATTATTGAAGAAGCAATTAGTGCTGGAATTGCAGAAGTGGGGATTGTAGTGCAGCCGGACGATCGAGAAATATTTGCAGATTTATTGAAAAATCCACCTAAAAAAGAACTCTTACAAAAACTTTCACCACAAAATCAAGAATATAGCCGATATCTGGAAGATTTAGGTAGCAGAATTACAATTTTATTGCAAGAGGAACAATTAGGTTATGGTCATGCAGTATTTTGTGCTAAAGATTGGGTACAAGATGAGCCATTTTTGTTAATGTTGGGCGACCACATTTATACATCTGATATTGAAAAATCTTGTGCTAGTCAAGTTTTAGATGTTTACGAACAAGTTAATCAAAGCGTTGTGGGTTTGACTACAATGCCAGCAGAAATTATTCATAAAGCTGGGTGTGTAACAGGAGTTTGGCAAGAGTTAAACTCGATTTTGTCAGTAACGCAACTATATGAAAAACCGACTGTTGAGTATGCACAAAAGCATTTACATGTAGAGGGAATGGCAGACAATGAGTTTTTAGGCCTATTTGGTTTGTATTTACTCACGCCGAAAATTTTTGACTTTCTAGCAGAACACATCAACCAAAATTTTCGAGAGCGAGGTGAATTTCAGCTAACATCCTGTCTAGAAAAATTGCGTCAAGAAGAGGGAATGACCGGATATGTTGTGAAAGGTAAGTGTTTTGATACAGGATTGCCAGATGCTTATCGTCAGACAATGATTGATTTTAGAAATTTCTAGATTAATCTTGTTTCAAAAAGTATTGGGCGATGAAAAATCGCAACTACACAAGCAAAGTTCACCTCCGTGGACTAAGAGAAATTGAGTCGCTAGTAACTATTAATTACGAATTACGAATGATGAATTATTTTGCAACGGTTGCTCGTGGATTAGAAACTCTCGCGGCTCAAGAGTTAGAGCAATTGGGAGCCAATTCTGTGGAACCAGGGTTTTGTGGTGTAGCCTTTGAAGGCGATCGCACCCTACTTTATCGCGTCAACCTCTGGGCTAGGCTACCGTTCCGAATCTTGGTAAATATCCATGATTTTCCATGCCTTGATGCTAAGGATCTCTATCGCGGCATCCAGACCATCGATTGGCAAAACTATGTAACGCCAGACATGACCCTGGCGGTGAATGTCACAGGCAAAAACGATCGCCTCAATCACAGCCACTTCACATCGCTCCAAGTCAAAAATGCGATCGTTGACCAGCAGCAAGAAAAGCTGGGTGAGCGTTCAAATGTAGAGCTTCATGAACCAGATGTGCGGATTAATGTTCATATTGAACGCGATTTTTGTACCGTCAAACTCGACAGTTCTGGAAATAGTCTGCACCGCCGAGGCTATCGCCCTGCCGTTGGAACAGCCCCTCTCAAAGAATCTCTGGCTTCTGCCCTCATTCAACTTTCGGGCTGGCAGCCAAACCAGATGTTCTACGATCCTCTCTGTGGTTCTGGTACTTTACCTTTGGAAGCTAGCTTAAAAGCACTTAATATAGCGCCAGGGCTATTTCGTGATTGCTTTGGATTTGAAAATTGGCTCGATTTTGACCTGCCTCTTTTAGAAAAGCTGCTCCAAGAAGCTAAGGACAGTCAATTGGATAACTTGACCGCACCTATTTGGGGAAGCGATCGCGACGAAAATGTAATTGAGCAAGCGATTAACAATGCTCAAAACTGCGGCGTTGATAACCATATCTGGTTTTCTCAAATGGAGTTAGCCGATGTTGTCGCCCCCGGAGATAGTGGAATTCTATTATGCAATCCACCTTATGGCGAACGGCTGGGGCGAGATAGTGATTTAGGGGCATTTTACAAACTTTTGGGCGATGTGTTGAAACAACGCTTCAAGGGCTGGACTGCATTTGTGCTAAGTGGTAACAAGGAACTATCTCAATCCATTGGACTGAAATCATCCCAACGGATGGCGGTGTACAACGGAACTATACCTTGTCAGTTAATGAAATATGAGTTGTACTAAGGGTGATTTGTAGTATGGTTTAGCGATCGCTCTCAACTACTTTTACTCACTCAAAATTGAGTACCACTGAGGATGTGCTGTATTGCCGGGGTTTGTGAGAGCCGCGATCTAAATCTCCTGTTGCGTGGCATTGACTATCTCACATATAAATTGGTGATATTTTTAATCATCTTTAAGAAATTTAACTTTAGCAGAAAAAAGGTTGAAACCATTTCTGGATATGGATTTTGGCAGCTAAGATGACAAACACTTCAAAAAAGTGACAGTATAATCGGTGACTGACAACCTGCAATTTATTTATCGCTAGAAGGCTATTTATGTCAGACCAATTCACCTTTACCGTTACCAATGAAACTGAACAGGCAATTACAGAGTTGTGGGTATCTGTGGATGATGAAGACTGGGCTTCATTTACCTTGAGTGATTCAGGGATTCCATCAGGTGAAACAGTAACCATTGCTTGGGCTGAATATACGAATGATTCGCCCTGTGAATGGTACATCTCTGCTGTATTTGAAGATGAATCAGAAACAGAGTCATCCCTGTTTAACTTCTGTGAAGAACCAGCTTTGACAATCGGATAAATTCCCCACTGCGATCGCGTATCAAACGCGATTACATATTGACTCCAGCATAAAAACAAAAGCCCTAACTAGAAAGCATCTAGCTGGGGCTTGATATTAGAATTGACATTTCGCGTTCTGCTTCTTTCCATTTCGTTGCACTCGCAATGACATATCACAAGTAATTTGCCGTACATGATATAACTCAATTACCAATAGCTAATATCAATAAAGAAGTTGAGAATTCAGCTATTTAATGTGTTGCGATGTCTACGCAATGCCAAATTTATTATAATCAAAATTGATATTACTTGTATAAGAAAGTCAATCAGGTATGTAATTTGAATGTTAGCCCTGAATTTATAATATGAATGCTAGCTCTGAATTTATGAGTGCTAACGAAATATCTCTTCGACCTGCTCAGGAAACAGATGCCTGGGTGCTGAGTGCAATTCATATTGCTGCTATTAAAGCTCTACCTGCAACTTTCTACACCAAAAAAGAACTTTTAGTTTGGCGTAATTACCGCGAAAAACCTGATGGTTCAAATATCTTAAAAAGTATCAAAGTGGAGACTTGCTGGGTTGCTATTGAGGGAGATGCTGTCATAGGTTTTGCTAGTTTTATAGTTGATGAACTTATCGGGCTGTATGTCCATCCTAAATATCAAGGTAAAGGGGTTGGACGTGCTTTAGTTCAACATTTTTGCGATGAAGCAATTGAGCAAGGTATAGATAAGATAATTACAACTGCTAGTCTTTATGCTGAAGGATTTTATTTACGGCTGGGATTTACTGCCATCCAAAGGGCACCTCATTATTTAGGAAGTGGGGTATTTGTCCCAGTTACTAAAATGAGTAAAACATTAGCTAAAGTACCAAAGGAAATTTAAGCCGATACAAGATTTTCACTAACTTTAAAAATGCTGGTATCAAGATTAATTTTTACCCAAGTTGCGATCGCTTTCTTTACATAATTTATGATGTAAGTAAGTACTTGCCAGCATAAATGAATAAAACTATCCGTTCATCAACTCTTACCCGTACACGTTTGATAGAAGCCGCTTCGCAGGTATTTGCTAGTTTAGGTGTTCAAGGAGCAACTACCCGTGAAATAGCACGTGTTGCTGGTGTGAATGAGGTCACTTTGTTTCGCCATTTTGCTAGTAAAGAACAACTTTTGGGAGCAGTCATCAAAAATGCCTTAGCACTCCAGACGGAAGCCCTTGCACACCCTGAAGCGTGGACGCAAGATTTAAAAATTGATTTAAGACAGTATGCCAATCTTTACAATACTATGCTAGAGGCACAAGAAGACTTAATTCGTACCTTTATTGGAGAAGCGAAACGTCATCCAGAGGCGGCCAAACAAGTTATTCAAGAAGCTGCCAAGCCTTTAAGAGAAAAGCTGGTAGCTTACCTGCAATCGGGTCAGAAACGAGGCATTGTCAGAGCAGACCTCGATCCATTTCCAGCAGTCGATATGTTTACAGGAATGCTGTTAGCTGGAATGCTATGCCGTAGTGCAAAATTCAATCAAGACAGCTATAGCTGTGAAGACTATATAGAAACCTGTGTAGAGATTTTTGTGCGCGGTATCAGTGCAATTCCCCTCTGAGTTAGTTGTCAATGCGGCTGTAATCATCTCGACTATCTATAACTATTTTCCTCGGTGCGATCGCCGTTTAATTCTGTGCAAAGTATTATAAGTATTGATATACACCAGTTTGCAACTAAGTCAGGGACTTCCAATTAAAAAAATATCCAATTTTGTAGGGTGCGTTAGCGACAGCGTAACGCACCGCCAGATATCTCGGTGCGTTACAGCTTTCGCCTAACACACCCTACTGTATATTTTATTTTTTGGAAGTCCCTTAGGTACAAAATGCCGGACTCAAAATTCAGATATAAAGATGTTTCTACCTCTTACCTCAAAACCTGTATTTTTTGGGGTAAGCGTCTCGCCCGCCCTGATTAATAAGCGTGCAAGATGCCTACCCCACAAAATTGAGTAATTTATTTGTTGGAATTCCCAGTGCTTTGCGCTCAATTAAGGTGCAAGAGCATTACCCCGAATTAGACTACCAATGGTTTTGGCAGTAATTTTCAATTGGGTAATGGGATTAGCTGGGACAACCGTTTTATACAGATAGCTATCGAATGTTAGCCGTTGTACATCAAGGTCATCGCACATTTCCACGAACGCTTCGCGGGTAGCGTCGGAACGATAGAACACGCTTTGCAGAATGTCCAGCACTTTGTAAGTGAGTCCGTATCTTTTATCCCAACGCTTCAGGTAAACCTTGAGGTCGCCTTCTGTAGGAATACGGCTACCACTATTAGATGCTTCTACAATAGTTTCGGCACACATCCGCCCAGATTTAGCGGCAAAATAAATACCTTCTCCAGAAGATTTGGTAACATAACCAGCAGCATCTCCCACCAAAGCGATGCGACCAACAACACGACGGGGACGGGGATGTTCGGGAATGGGGTGCGCTTCGACTTTGATGATTTTACCGCCTGCTAGCTTTTCGGAAGCACGGGCACGGATACCAGCTTGTAACTGTTTGATGCTGGCTTTATTAACGTGCATCGTGCCAGTACCGACAGCTACGTGGTCATATTTGGGGAAAACCCAAGCGTAGAAATCGGTTGAAACGTCATCACCGACATACATTTCGGCGAGGTCGTTGTAGTAGGCCATTTTGTCTTCGGGTAAGCGAATTCGCTCTTGGAAAGCGATCGCATAATTGTAATCCCCAGCGTCCATTTCTTTAGCAACGCGGGAATTAGCCCCATCTGCCCCAATGATTAAATCCACCTTCAGGGTTTTGGCAATACCCTGGGATATCCCTTCTGTATGGTCAACGTAATGGATGGTATAGGGATCGGTATTGTTTCCTGGTATATCAAGTTTATGAACAGTAGCATTAATTAAATTTGCACCTACTTTTGCCGCCCGATCGCGCAAAAAGCCATCCAGCACTTCCCGGCGGCACATTCCTATATATTCATCTTCATTTACCAGATTGATATCAACCTCCCGATTAGAAGGCGAAATCATTTTCATCTTCCTGACACGGCGATCGATAATCTCTGGTGGTAAGTCAAATTCACTCACCATACAGAGGGGAATTGCACCCCCACAAGGCTTTGCATTGTCTAGCTTCCGCTCAAACAGGTAGGTTTCAATCCCAGAGGCTGCCAGTGTTTCTGCGGCAGATGAACCAGCAGGGCCTGACCCAATAACAGCAACCCGTAGTGTCAAAGGTCTTTCTCCCAATCTTCACATTTACCCAGAGCATACTACCACGGTCTTTCTAGTGATTTGGCGCTTTACCTTCAGGTTTCTGCTTAAATGCAATATTCCTTAATGTTTCGATACGAATTGAGGCATTGGGAATTGGGAAAAATGAAGAATATTACCT
>NZ_NOLK01000053.1:0-51201 GCF_002245985.1 Nostoc sp. 'Peltigera membranacea cyanobiont' 232 | reverse complement strand
TGTATCTGTTGGCGGAGAAGATTCTTCCAGAGCCGATCCATCTTTTTTATTGGATGTGGCGTATTATGCTCAAGAGTTGGGAGCTTTCCGGTTTCGCTTTTGTGACACTGTAGGAATTCTCGACCCTCTGAACACTTACAGCAAAGTTCGCTCCCTTGTGCATCATCTATTCATTCCCATAGAAATGCACACGCATAATGATTTTGGATTGGCAATGGCGAACTCGCTAGCTGGTATTGAAGCAGGGGCGCGATCCGTTAACACTACAGTAAATGGGATTGGTGAACGCGCAGGTAATGCGGCGTTGGAAGAAATGGTGATGGCACTGAAACACCTTTACAACATCCCAACGGGTATTAATACAAAACGGTTGCTGGAACTATCACGGTTAGTTGCGAAAGCTGCTAATTGGCCGGTTCCTCCCTGGAAAGCGATCGTGGGTGAAAATACTTTTGCACACGAGTCGGGCATTCATGCTCACGGTGTGTTGCAAAATCCCGGTACTTACGAACCGTTTGCGCCCGAAGATGTTGGTTGGGAACGTCGCCTTGTTGTAGGCAAACATTCCGGTCGGCATCTGATCATCAGTGTGCTGCAAGAACATGGAATCATACTCAGTCAGCCAGAAATTCAATCAGTGCTAGATGCTGTAAAGCATGAGTCAGTAAAAGTTAAGCGCAGTCTCACTGTTGAAGAACTCCTGAGTTTTGTTCCCCAAAGGTGAACTCAATGAGGAGTCGGGAGGGTTAAGAAAGCATCACAATTCCGTCTCTGGTTAGCGTAGGCGCAGCCCGCCGCAAGCATCGCAGTTATTGTACCAACTGCTAGAATATTACCAATTATGTTGGTAACAGCTATGCCGAGAAAAGAGCAAGGATGGATCACTTTTCAATTGTCTCCCGAAGAACGGCAACTTCTAGAGCAGTACTGCGATCGGTTCCAACGCACTAAGACTGATGTTTTGCGTTCCCTATTGCGTAGTCTCCAAGGACAATCACTCAAACAGCAGGGAAAGCAGTTTGATCCTGGGGAGGTTGATCTGGATTTATTTTGAGCAGTGGTGAAGAACCGCTATCGGTAAAGCGAGTTGTCTTGCACCTAAACAAATTTGCAATGGGGTTGTTAATCCCTCTGAAATCGGCAAAAAGCGTTCAAGTTCAACAGTTGACTATGACAAATCCTACAAAATTATTGCGATCGGGATGGGCCCTCCGGGACTGGGGACTGGGGAATGGGGACTAGGGAATGGGGACTAGGGACTGGGGACTAGGGACTGGGAAGATTTAGATGGGGATTCAGACCCCAAGCAAATCTTACTCATATTTTCTTGCCCAATCCCCAGTCCCCATTCCCTAGTCCCCATTCCCTAGTTCAATACCACTTGATGTCCAGGGTAATCATGATTGGTTAATTCTACTAAAGCGTTTTTTCTACCATGCTTAATTTTGATTCGATTCGTGCCACAGCAATGCAAAAAGTCCCATACAATTGGGCTTTGATCAAAAACCTGCTTTCACCAGAAGCAAGCTTAGAACTAACTGCGAGTTTTCCTCACGAAGAGTTTCGCCTGTCGGAGGGAGAGGGATATGGATACTCTTGGGGAAAGATGCTTGCCACTAGCGAGGATATTTCCTTGATGCTCAAATCTAGCGATAATCGCTGGCGAGAGCGGATGGCACAAGGCAGACTTACTTATGACTTGAGACACCTCAGTAAAGTCTGGCGACAGTTGATAGAAGGACTATGGACAGATTCTTACCGTGCAGCAATAGCTGAAATGTCTGGGTTGGAACTAAAAAACTGTGTAATGGATATTGGATTTCGTCGATATCAATTAGGACAGTTGCATCACCCTCATACAGACGAGCCGAACAAACTTTTAACTCATCTGCTATTTTTCAATCAACAATGGTCTGTAGATTGGGGAGGCTATTTGCGAATTCTCAAAGACTCCCAGGCGGAATCTGCCTTTCAAGATATTCTACCCCTGAGTGATTCCTCAGTTGCGATCGCACGTTCTGATAATTCTTGGCATACGGTAACTCCCCTTACTTGTCCTGCATCTGAGTATCGGCTAGCTTTACGAGTTGCTTTTTTTCGGAAAGATCGCCTTTCAGATTTCGGAGAAACCCAGCTAGCTGCGTAGTAATCAAGTCTTTTCTCTCTATTGTTGTCAGTTAATCAGCCTCCTGATTTTCTGGTTCTTCCTTGTTTTCCTTAATCGTAAAGAAGTGTTCAGGTTCAAAAACTGACTATGACCAATCCTACAGAACTACTGCGATCGCGCTACGGTGAAGTTCCCTTCAATCACGAAATTGACTGGAACGATTCTCTAGAAACGCTAATAGCCCACCGTTCAGTCCGGTCTTATCTATCCGATCCTTTACCACCAGGAACCCTAGAATGGCTAGTTGCTGCTGCTCAATCTGCTCCTAGTTCAGCTAATATGCAAACCTGGAGTGTAGTAGCAGTTGAAGATCAAGAGCGCAAAGCAGAATTATGCAGGCTGGCTAATAACCAAGTATGGATTAACCAGGCTCCCGTATTCTTCGTTTGGTTAGCAGATTTAGGTCGTCTGGCTCATGTTGCTGACAGTCGCGGACTAACTCCCGTAGCTCTAGATTACGTAGAACTGTTGGTTAAAGCCATAGTCGATGCTTCAGTCGCAGCGCAAAATGCGATTGTAGCTGCTGAATCTGTTGGTTTAGGAACGGTATATATCGGCGCAATCCGCAAAAGTACTCAAGAGGTAGCCATGTTATTGAATTTGCCACCTTTTGTGTTCCCTGTGTTTGGGTTGTGTGTGGGTTATCCCAATCCTGAAGCACAACCTGTTGTTAAGCCACGTCTACCCCAGCCAGCCGTATTCCACCGGGAAACTTATAAATTGGCAGAGCAAGATGAAGCGATCGCTCATTATAATGATATCATGAAAGAGTTCTACACTGAACAAAAAATGAATGTGCCTGGTGATTGGTCGCAACATTCAGCCGAGCGAATAGCCACTTTAGACTATTTAAAAGGGTGTAAGGATTTGCGTGAGACTCTGAATAACTTCGGCTTCAAGTTGTTATAAAGAAGGGCAATAGTTGTTCCACTTGCAATACTTGTCGGGTTTTGTGGGAAAAGGAGAAAAACCTTTAACCTTTTCCCAAAACCAAATGTAGTGGGGAGGGGTAAAAGCCTTCGTAGTGAGGACTTCAGTCCTTATTCTCTAAGCACTAAAGTGCTTACTACAAACCTATCAAAACTAATAGGACAGACTACTAGTATTGGCTGCACTTGCAGAAAAATTGGAGCGAAGGAAATCTTTGCATTGCGATCGCTACACTCGCATACTCCTGCAAAGAAGCAAGCTACACGGAGCATCTCCAAGAGTTGCAATCTCAAGTTTTCAGTGCATAAATCCTAAAATAGACCAGTTAACTTACCAAATATAGCAATTCTCCTGCTTGAAACCTTTGTAAGAATTTGGGGAATCTGAAGGCATTTAAGCAGTCAACAGGCGAAAGATTTAATGGGTATTCCAGCAAGCTTTATCTTTCAAAAAAGGGCTGAACTGTAAGAATCGCTCTTGTTATGAGAATTGCTGACCAAAAATGTAGAATTAACCCGCGAAACAGAAAGGAGCTTCAGACAATGAATAATTTATCTACCAAAGACCTCAACAGACTACGCTCTCAAAGCAAAATAATTATGAATCGAGTGGAGATTTTCATAGAAACTTATTTATCAGAAACCTCCCTTGATGAGGATCTGGTTAACGAAACCTTACAAGAGATCGTTAAGGCTACGAATAACTTAACAACCGCAGCATCCAAGATGAAAACTGCCGAAACTGTACATAACCTCAACGGTTCCAAATAGTTTAATAGGGCTGAGTTGAACCTCATAGCTAAATGGGGATTGAATACAGTTCCAAGTGCTGAGTAATCGATCCTAGATACTCATACCAATTTTTTATGAAGCTGCATAGAATTCGATCCCCCCTAGCCCACGCCAGTCGCTCATGGGGGAAACCCCCATCGCTCTTAGCGTCTCCCCCTTGGGAGAAGACCGCGCTGGCTCCCCTTAACAAGGGGGGAACCGGAAAAAAAAACATCTATCAAAGTCCCCCTTTTTAAGGGGGATTTAGGGGGATCAAGATATGTGCAACTTCACATTAAATTGGTATCAGCACTATTTCAGTTATAGAAATAAATGAATCTAGACTGTTAGGAAATACGATGCTCAAAGGGCTAACTTTAAACTTAAATCACTGGTTACAAAGAAATACAATTGTACGTAACCTGGAGTTTTTTCAAGACTTTATTATCATTTCTCTCTGCCTTGGTTTATTCTGTGTGATGCTCATCCGACTGGGAGATATGTTTTTCTCCTTTTTGAGTCCATTAGATTTGCGGCAAGTAACATCTGATATCCTGTTCATTTTGATTTTAGTAGAGTTATTCCGCTTGTTAATAGATCATATACAACAACAACGAACATCCGTGGCAGCAGCAGTAGAGATTACTATGGTTTCTGCTTTAAGAGAAGTAATTTTACGCGGTGTTCTTGAAATTCCCCGCGACCAAATTTTTGGAATTGCAGTATTTTTAGTAGTATTAGCGGGAATTCTTGGGGCTTTACCTTGGGTATCTAGCTTTTTTGAACAGGTCAGAATTCCTCACACTGAAACAAAAGAAAAAACGCAATTATTGCCTGATAATCCTCTAGTTAATGATTAATTGTAACTACACATAATGCTTCTGTAATTTTAGGACAGATGAATTTCTTTTTAGCGTTTGGTGTGTGCTTTTACCGTTCGGAATCGGCGTTTAAAATCAGCCCTAAAAGAGCATGACTAGGAAACACGGACAAAGCATCCGCTTTTTAATGAAAACTAACAATCCATAATGCAAAATCGACATTTTTAAGCGTACTTTTGCCGCCTTAAATATTTCCAATTTGCCTAATTAAGAACCCTTTAAGAACATCCCATAACGGTTGTATTTTGCAACTAAACCAACAGACTTAAAGCAACTATACGATTTACGCTCGACAATGTACTCTTATACTTTAAAAGCAATGCCGATCGTATTTAATGTAGTAGACGTTGAGGAAAAAGAGCATTACTTGAACTATGAAGAGATAGAGGAAACAAAGGTAGCTGATGAAGGATTACGCAACGATGATTACCTCGATGCTCAATGCTTTTTCGTCCTCCTCAAAAATGGAGATATACTACTTCTAGAAATGGCCAGACAAAACCAAGTAAGTAAAAACTTCCTTTACCGCTTACTGATGCCAGGAGAATAGCCTCCTTTAATATCTAGGGCTGCCTGGATGCCGATCGTTGCTATTTTTAAATCCATCGTGGACACACGAACCTGTTGCGATCGCAACAGGTTCGTCAACTGCGATCGCATTCCACCAAGCATCTCTAAACTACGTCACAACGACTGAAACGAAGCGTCTAAAGCCATACCAGGACTTCTGTCAAGTTCCTCTCAAGTAACGCCATGCTGGGTAAAAACTCAGATGTCAGCATCTTGTCAAGAATTCCTCTCATCAGAAAAATTGTCTTGAAAACAACATAAATAGTTGATCTCCTACTCAATCTTGCTTATACTTGCCAATGTAAGCTTTACTTGCCATAGTAAAAAATATTGGCACATAGATTGCTAGGAGAGTGCAATGATCAATCATCGGGCTTTGCGTCATGGATGTTTGGTAATTTTCGTGGCGATTCTTTGCATCGGCTTTGGTAGTATAGCCAACCAAGAGCCAACTCTGGGACAGTCATCAGCGAGTAAAAACATCATAGTGGCGATGACAACCAGCATTGAGGATAGTGGGCTGCTAGATGATTTAGTTCCGGCCATTGAAAAGAAAACAGGATATAGGCTGAAAAAGGTTGCTGTTGGTACCGGACAAGCTTTGGCTCTGGCTGAAAAAGGTGAGGTTGACGCGCTATTCGTCAATTCACCGAAAGCCGAACGCAAAGTCTTGGCAGGCGGGGCGGTGATTAATCGCCACTTGGTAATGCACAATGACTTTGTGATTGTCGGCCCAGATGCAGACAAAGCAAAGATCCGAGGTAAAAAGAATGCTGTGGAAGCATTCAGTCTCATTGCCAAAAATCAAGCATTGTTTGTATCGCGGGGTGATGACTCAGGTACTAACAAACTAGAAAAAGATTTATGGAAACAGGCAAACATCACGCCGTCTGGCAGTTGGTATCAGCAAACAGGTTCAGGGATGGGGGAAACTTTGCAAATTGCTAATCAAAAACTGGGATATACCTTAGCAGATCGAGCAACCTATATATTTCAGCAGAAAAACCTGTCTTTGCCAATACTGGTGCAAGGAGATAAGAAACTGTTAAATCTCTACCATGTGATGGAAGTGAATCCGAAGAAATTTCCCAGAGTGAATAGTGCAGGAGCTAAAGCGTTTATTAATTTTGTCTTGTCTCCTGAAGGACAGACAATAATTGCAGCCCACGGGAAAAAAGAGTTCAAACAACCTCTATTTTATGTTGATGCCGGCAAAACGGAGAAAGATTATGGATTTTAAATAAACTTCCATATCACATAATGAGCCAAAAAATTGTTACAATTGGACAGAATAGAAACTATTCTTTTCTATACCAGGAGTAAGCTCATGACAACCCAACAAAACTTGTCCAAAACCGACCCACACTACCATACAGCGAAAATCAAAGGCCAGTTGAACGATCTAATCACACACTTGCGTGAAGATATTACCAAAATTGAAGAACCAAAGGCTCAGGCTCTTTTTGAGACTACAGCCGAAGTTCTCAAGGGTCTGGTGAATGCTTACAATGATTACGATCAACACTCAGAGGAAGCCTGGAAATAAATTACCATAGCGAATCCTTAAGCAACTGAGGTACACCCAAATCTTTTTTACAAACGCCATCTTTGAGTAGATGGCGCGAGGGGGATTTTGGTGATGATTTTCGTATTTGCACCCAAAGTCGGGTAATTCTAGCAAGTGTTCTTGTGTTGCAAGCTATTGCAGTTCTAACCACAAACGAGGATCTGTCTGCTTTCCCTTCGACATCGCATCTCGCAGCAGATGTGTACATTTAGACAGACAACCTCAAGTAATCTCGCATATTCTCCTACTTCTCTGAGTAGAAACCACATCTATTTTGAGAACCATAGTTTTCCAAAGTAGTCGGAGCATCTTGCTCTCGAATAGTAGTAGCGGGCTTTTCAGCCCTACTCCAGGTTTCAAAATGGACGAGGTTTAGATATCTGGGATTTGACAGCAGCAATCAGATTGTCAGGGTAATAAACTGTGAATACAATCATCGAAGGGGCTGTGAAAGCTCTTGAGCTATTAACCAGTGGCGATAGTGACGTTTTTCAGGTAATGACAATGACATTGTTCGTATCTGGGACAGCTACAGCCATTAGCGTTTTACTGGGACTACCATTAGGACTATGGCTAGCATTAGCGGATTTCGTCGGCAAGCAGACTCTGACTAGTTTGATTAACTTCGGTATGGGATTACCACCCGTCGTAGTCGGTTTATTCGTCAGTATTTTTTTGTGGCGATCTGGCCCATTGGGAAATCTTGATTTGATTTATACACCCACAGCTATGATCGTCGCCCAAACCATCATTGCTTTTCCAATTGTAGCTGGCTTCAGTTTTGCGGCAATTATCAGTATTAATCCGAAACTACGCTGGCGACTGTTATCAATGGGGGCGACACAGTGGCAAGCCAACTGGTTGCTAATCAAGGAAGCACGGTTAGGGTTAATGGCTGCAATCATGGCTGGTTTTGGTCGCGTCATCTCGGAAGTTGGAGCATCCATGATGGTGGGCGGCAATATTAAGGGGCAGACAAGAGTTTTGACAACAGCGATCGTTACGGAGGTAGGGAAAGGAAATTATGATGTGGCAATGGCGATCGCATATATTCTCCTAATCATCACATACACCGTGATCGTGTTGCTGACTATCCTACAGCATGACAAGAAAATTTTATGAGTCCTAACGAGTATGTCCTGAATATGCGACAGGTGAGCGTTGATAGCAAAACACGTAAAAATATCCTGTCAATTGAAAATTTTACAGTTCGTCCAGGAGAATTGGTTGCTGTACTTGGCCCCAATGGCGCTGGTAAAAGCACTCTGTTAAGAACAATCAATCTCTTGCAACCTTACCGTGGTGAGATGCAATTATTTGGACAGGATATCCGTAGTGCCAATAAAACATTGTTGCGTCGTCGTTCGGCTTTGGTATTTCAAGAAACCTTACTACTAGATGACACTGTTTTTAATAATGTTGCCAAGGTATTAAAGTTTCGCGGCACACCAACACACAAGATTAAGCAAAGGGTATATACTGCACTGATAGCTTTTGGCTGTGAACACTTAGCAAATCAGTCAGCTCGTTCTCTGTCTGGTGGTGAAGCCAAACGAGTTTGTATTGCCTGTGGTTTAGTTGCTGATTCCGAATTGCTGCTTTTGGATGAGCCTTCCGCCTCTTTAGATGTGGGAATACGTCCCCAGATGATCGAGAAAATTAGACAATTAGCCCAACAGAGGGGATCAGCAGTCATCTTAGTCAGTCATAATTTTACAGATATACTGCATTTTGCCGATCGCGCGATCGCTTTATTTGACGGCTGTATTGTCCAGGATGATAACTTGGAAACTATCATCCGCCGACCAGCTAACGAGCAGCTTGCCAGACTGGTAGGGATAGATAATATTATTCCGTGCCATGTAGAACGGAGTAGCCGTGGAAATTTTATCAAACTTGCAAACGGGATAGAGTTTTTATATCCTGGGGAAATCACAAAACCAATTACTACATGTTGTTTATCTGGCGATACTTTCAATCTTTACGATGCAAGTTCTTCAATACGACACAAACTGTGTTCGGTAATTATTGAAGGACTAGTAGAACGGGTTTTAAATGGTATTGGTATTTGTAGTATTTGGGTGAAGGTGGGAGAACAAACTTTAATTGCCAGAGTGCCTCGGAATCATATATTTGGCAATGTATATCCCCATGAAATCATTAAGTTGACATTCAATCCTAAAGATGCACATTTTGTTTAGAAAAAATGGCGTTACTGACCTATCGATAACCTCTCAATGGTCGGGTGCATGGCCTGGATTTCTCACAAGCGAGAAAAAATACTTGAATTAGCCAGATTTAGAATAATTTAATTGATACATCATCAAAACACATACAAGGAATGCGTATCCTTAAGTAAAAACCGAGTATATTCAAGATGCACAAAATACATAAGAGTTAATGAATAGTAATGAAGCTCCATTTGACCCATCAATGTTAGTACATTTTCGTGAAAGAATTAGTGCTGAATTGGTCAACAAAGTAAATCAAGAAACTGTTAAGAGGATGCTAGAGACAACATCTTCAACTTTAGAAACTGAATCAACTGAATCAACTCAAAAAAAACAGAAGAATTAGAAAAAGAAGATAACACGCCAAAAAATAGGGAAAAATTAATATTAGATGCAACTTGTGCGCTAGCAGACATCAGCTATCCAACAGATTTAGAGCTATTAAATCAAGCATATTACAGACAGAACGAATCATAAGAAAATCAGTCAGTTATTAGGCTGGCTTGGTGAGTGTCGTCGTACCCATAATCTTGCCGCGACTGTAACCATAATCTTGGGCTTTAAATGTGGCCTAAAGTCTTACCCATTTCAATATCTTTGGGTTTTTGTTATAGCGGTAGGTTAAGCCCTCTTTAGTAGTAATGGATTGGCCTTTGCTTGCCTTACTTCTAATGGTACCAATTGAATAGTTTGCTAACATCTGCATTTCCTGATGGGAAAGCCCTTCTATTGTGTCTATTTCTACTGCTCTTTCTGGTTGAATTTGGGATTCTTCGTTAGAAAAATCATCTATTTTGATTTCAGCTTTTTGGGTAGGATTGATGATAATTTCTTTTGCTTTTTGAAGCTGATAATCCTGCACGGTTAAAAGTTGCCAACTGGAATCTTGTGAAAGCTCCAAAACCCATTGATGATAATTAAACAGGCTTTCCCGATGCCCAACACTGATAAAAGTTGTTTGAGTTGATTGTAACTGTTGATATAAACTTCCTTCATTATTCAAATCTAAAGCACTCGTTGCTTCATCTAATATAGTAAAACTAGGACGAGTAACTAAGAGTCGTGCGAAAGCAAGACGTTGTTGTTCTCCTAGCGATAATATATTTTCCCAAGGAATTTCTGTGTCAAAGCTATCAACTTTTGTCACCACATTTTGGAGATTAACTTGTTGCAAAAATGTTTCAAGTTCTGTATCAGTTATTTGACGATTTGTTCTCGGATAAAGTAACTGTTCGCGTAATGTTCCCAAAATTATATAAGGACGTTGAGGCAAAAATAAGACTTCTTCCAGGGGGGGGCGCACGAGACGACCAGATCCGGCATCCCACAAACCAGCGATCGCTCTTAACAGAGAACTTTTACCTCTACCACTAGGCCCAACAATTAATAAACCTTCTCCTGGTTGAACAGACAGTGATAAGTTTTCGACGATTACCTGGGCATAATCCGGTGTTTGTAAGGTGACATTCTCGAAAGCGATATGGTTTTCTTCGATTGTTTTGATGCTACTTACGTTCTCTGGTTGTTTGGTGACAGCTTCTAAAGCATCGGAAAACTCAACTAAACGCTCAACATAACTGGAAAATCGTCCGGAAGTCCCAAATTCATCTATTAATGTGGCAATACCATTAGCAAACATACTGCAAGCAATAACTGCTTGATTAACTTGTCCGAAATCAATTTCACCGCGAATATATGCAGGTGCGAATATTAAAAACGGAAATATTTGAATAACAGACCGATATCCTCTGTTAAAAATGTCTTTATTTCTCTCCCAGTCAATCTTGCTTGCAGAGTTTTTTACAAGATTATTAAATCGGCGCCGAATTATATTTAATTCTTGGTTTTCTCCCTGAAAAAAAGCTATCGATTCGGCATGATTCCGAACATGAGTTAGGCTATAAGTGTAGTCGGCTTTAAATTCAAGTTCATCTTGAGTAATTTTATCTAATTCTTGACTCAAGTAAACAGCAATAAAATTACCTATAATCGTATAAATAAGCAGAATAACTGCGGCTATTTGGGAAATTGACCAAAGAATTATTAAAAAAGTCGCCATTTCCAGGACTTTTTCTAAAAAAGTAGCTGCAAAATTTAGAGCAATCCTGGTAATAGGTTCGATTTCTTGGGATAGACGTTGATCTGGGTTATCAACATTGGATATAAAATTTATTTTATAGTAGGCGCGATTGCTAAAATATTTTTCTAAAATTTGCTTATTGATCGATTGATACCAATCAAGGGTAATTTTTTTTCTGACAAATTTAGTAAATGCTGTCAAGAGGGTGATCGAGAGCAGTCCAATGCCGTAAATCCATAACGTCTTGAAAAACTTAGAAGTATCTTTATCTTGAATAATGACATCAATTAAATAGCGATCAACAAAGCTATTAATGGCAGTTACACCCACAAGCCCAATGATTAATGAGATGAGGAGAGCCAGCATTCCCCATGAACCAGTCACCTCTGAAAATGGCCTTCCCTGGGGATCTGTTGGATACCAGTAAGGTCTAGCGATCGCTTGGACGTTATTCCAAAATCGAGTAAAAGCTGAGACAGCAGGCGTATTTGTTAAGGGGCGATCGCGAACAACTTGAGTTTGCATATTCAAGAAATATAATGGTTCTCATTGCAGGTTTGGAAAATTGTGCCAAACTTCTGGATTAACAATATGAGGCGGCTTTTTACCCTGAAGCACTTGCAGTATTTGATTAGCTGCCGAAAGTGTAGCAGCTATAGCAGCTTCTGGTGTAACTCCAGCCAGGTGCGGTGACAAAATTACATTGTCAAAGTCATATAAAGGATTCTCCTGAGATGGGGGTTCTGGCTCAAACACATCTATTGCTGCTCCTGCTATCCATTTTTCACCTATGGCTACAACCAAATCTTGTTCACGAACTATCTTCCCACGAGATGTATTAATTAAGAAAGCAGTGGGTTTCATTTTTTGGAAAGCTTCTAAAGCAAACATTTCATGAGTTTCATCGGTTAGTTCAGGATGCAAAGATACAAAGTCAGATTCCGCCAAAAGGGAGTCTAAGTTTTTCACCAAGGTTCCACCCACTGCTTCTGCCTTGCTGGATAGAACGTAAGGATCGTAAGCTAAAATTCGCATCTGGAATGCTGTACTGCACATACTGGCAACAGCACTACCAATCCTTCCTAGTCCAACAATACCAAGTGTTTTTCCTTCCAGTTGCATTGGTTGTACTTGATTACGAATTAGGTAATTTCCTGTTTTTACGCACTGATTAAGAAAAGTCAGCTTTTTTGCCAGAGCTAAAATCATGCAAATCGTGTGTTCTGCCACAGCAGTTGTTGACAAACCAGGATTGTTAACTACAACAATCCCATGTTTTGTTGCCGCAGCAATGTCAATTGCATCAGTACCAAATCCAGATGTACTGATAACTTTTAAATTTTTGGCAAATGCGATCGCTTGGGCATCTAATTGAGTAGGATAACGAACAAATACGCCGGATGCTTCTTGAATAGCGTTATTGATTTGATTTTTTGTTGGTTCTTTTAAAATCTCGACATTAGTATGTTCTTCAAGCAGTTGTTCACCTGTCTCATGGTACATTTTCCCAATTAAAAGAACCTTATGATTTTTAGTATCTACTGTGGAAGTTTGGGGGAAAATAGCTGTCATCAAATTTATCCTCAACTAAATTTTTTACACAAATCACTATTTCAGAAGCAAAGTCAACCTGAACATACTAATGTCAAATCAAGGGTTTCAAAACCTGACTTCTATTTGCCAGGGCTTATTTTCAGGCATCCGTCTTCAGCAATTTTATTTTTTATGGAAGCGAATTAGAATCTAATAGCTGAAAAAAGTTTTGGGCAATAGTACTTAAAGGATCAATCGCTTTTATCGAATCAATTCCATTTAGCTTGAGATATTTTGTTAACAAATGGAATTCTGTACAACCCGAAATATAAGAATGAGTATTATATTTCTCTAACAATTCTTTTATATCTGCAATAATTTTGAGTGGGTCTTGTCCTCGCTTGAGTATTTTAAATATCATATCATCAATCAATTGTTGCTCTGCTTTAGACAGAGAAATAATGCGTTCAGTAGCAATACAACCTTCCTGAAACAATTTTTTTGTGTAAGTTCCCGTGCTTGCCAATAAAAGGGCAGGTTCATCATGTTCTTGAAGTTGTTGATCTGCGATTTTAATTAGAGAAATTACTTTCCGCGTCAGATGTTCTGGAATCTGAGGTAAAGCATAATGAGCTAGACAACAGCCAATCACTATGCGATCAACAAGTTGATTGAGATTTTCCAGATGCAATTGGATAAAATCAATAAATTCTCTTTCATTCCCAGTATTAATGGAATTGTTGCGATCTGGTATAGATGGCAGTGAGAAAATAATGACATTAGGTGTTTCTTGTTCTTTATGAATAAACTGGTTATATTCGTAAATAGATTTGAGAAATTCTGCGGTAACTACAGGTCCCATTCCGCCTAAAACTCCAAGAATTGGTAGCTTTTTGCTCATAAATTTCTCCTACTTTAACTGTATGGGTTACTAAAAATTAAAATTTGTTGAAAAAATATTGCTATCTTCTTTGTCAGAATTTTCTCTGTTAAAAGACAGCTTTAGCAATGGTATTTCAGGAGATTCTACTATTTCTTCTAGCAGACCTTTTAACAATTTTAGTATCAACGAGATACGTTCCCCGGCAAATATATCTGTATTATAGATTAGCTTCAGATATAGTTCTGCCTCTTCCACAAAAATAAATTCTAGATCGAATTTAGCACTAACAATCTCTTGGTCAAAGGAATTAACAATAATTCCATCTAGTACTAGCTGTACATTTTGATTATTTTGCAAAACAACAACAGTATCAAATAGAGGATTACGACTAGAATCGCGCTGGAAATTTAAATCTGATACTAATTTGTCGAAAGGATATTCTTGATTGTCATAAGCTTCTAGTGTGGTTGTTCTTACTTTGGCAAGTAAAGTAGCAAAACTATCGTCTGCTGCTATTTGATCCCTTAAGACTAAGGTATTAACATAAAAACCAATTTGTTCTTCTAAATCAGGATGATTTCTGCCAGCTATAGGAGAGCCTACTGTAATCTCATTTTGTTCAGTGTAGCGAAACAGAAGACTCTTGACTAAAGTTAGTAACCCCATAAACAAACTAGATTCTTTATTTTTGACTAATCCCCCAAAACGCTTGATTAATTCTTGATTTGGCTTCCAGATAACCGCAGAGCCTTGAAAACTTTGAACCAATGGACGGGCATAATCTAAAGGTAAGCTAATACGTGTAGGAGCAGGAGTCAATTTAAGCAGCCAGTAATCATGTTGTGCTTGTAATTTAGACGTTGTTAAAAGCTTTTCTTGCCAGTAAGTATAATCTTTATAATGAATCCTTAAAGGTGGTGGTAATTCTACCTTCTCTTGTCCGTAAGCATGATAAAAAGCGAGGAAATCTTTAATTAAAACACCTGCCGACCAACCATCTGAAATGATATGGTGCATATTAAACAGAACTATATAGCTGTGTTGGCTGACTTTTAATAAGTTAACTTTGAGTAAAGAGCCTGTTTCTAAATTAAAAGTAGTTTTTGCATTATTATGAATAGCTTCAGAAATGATTTCTTCTTTTTTCTCATACTCCATCAAATCTATTTGCTTGACTGCAAAGTCCATTTGTTCATGGACAATTTGACGGGGTTCATTATCTATTAATGTAAAGGTAGTACGTAAGATTTCGTGGCGTTGGATCAAATTTTGAAAGGCATTTTCAAAGGCAGCAATATTTAAATCACCATTAAATTCATAAGCACTGGGCATTCCGTAAGCAGTATGATTGCGATCGAGGAATTCTAAAGCCCAAAGGCGGCGCTGCCCATGAGACATAAGATAAGACTTTTGCTGAGTTATTGTTGGTATGGGTTCTTGATAGTCATATTGAGTTTTAGATACTAAAGCTGCTAATCCGGCGATTGTAGGAACTTTAAAGAAGTCAGCCAATTTTACCAACATATTTAATTCTTTATGAACGTGAGTTGCCACTCTCGAAAGTAGTAGGGAATGTCCACCAATTTCAAAGAAATTATCAAAAATGCCAATGGGTTGTTTAGTAAGAATTTTTTCCCAAATATTTACTAGCTTAGACTCTAAATTATTGCGCGGTGCAGTATAATTTTCCAGGGTTAGCTTACTTATTTCGTTGAGTTCAGCAAGCGATCGCAAGTCAATTTTACCATGTCTGGTTAGAGGAAATTGCTTTAAAAATATAAAGTAAGTAGGAATCATGTAAACAGGTAAAGAGCTAGATATAAATTCCCTAATTTCGGAAATTTCTATGTCTTTATCAGTTTGACAATAGGCAGATAGCTGGGTTTGATTATCTACATTAAGAGACAATACAATTGCTCTCTCAATTTGAGAATGGCGGCTGAGTTGGTATTCAATTTCTCCTGGATCTATGCGATAGCCATTCACCTTAACTTGATTATCTTTACGACCAAGAAATTCAATCACTCCTGGGGCAATTTGTTTACCTAAGTCTCCCGTTCTAAAGAAAGTTTTTCCCTCACTTATGAAGCTGGGTTTAAATTTTTCTGTGGTGATTTGGGGGAGATTGTGATAACCAGATGCTAATGCTACACCTTCTACACAAATTTCACCTACAACATGAAGAGGTACGGTGTTATTAAATTCATCGAGGACAAATAAGCGATTGTTATGGAAAACCTGCCCAAGAGGTACATCTATATTTAAATTTTCATCTATTCTATATTGAGCTACTCCTACACAAGTTTCTGTGGAACCGTAGACATTACTGACAATATCAGCTTGGAAGCATTTTCGTAAAGCGATCGCTGTTTCTCGATCTAATTTCTCTCCCCCTGAAGAAATATATTTTAAGCTGGGGATAGTTTCTTTATTGTCGAGTACAGCCAAGATTTCTCGATAAATAGATGGCGTTGTGTGCAGTGCATTAATTTGGTTTTCCTGTAAAAAGGAAACTAAATGCCCTATATGCTTAACTTCGTACATATATAAAGCAGCACCGATTGTCAACGGGAGAAAAATATTCCGCAAAGATGGATCATGGGTAACAGGTGCGGTGAAGATATAGCGCCAGTCAGGATGTTTGTCTAAGTTAAAGGTAAGTCGTAAACTCCGAATTACATTCAAAATAGAGATGTGACAACCCATGACTCCTTTGGGTTTTCCTGTTGAACCAGAAGTGTATAAAATATAGGCTATTTTGCTAGAGTCAGGTTTAATTTTAGGTTCAGTGTTGTCAAATTCTGCTAGAATATCATCGATTTTATCTAAGCAAATTGCTTCTATGTCTTCAGGTAATTTGGAGAGAAAATTGCTTTCGGTAAGACATATTTGAGAACCGCTATCTTTTAAGATAAAATCAATCCGTTTTTTAGGATATTGTGGGTCTATTGGAACATAAATTGCCCCTGTTTTAAAAGCAGCAAGAATACCGATAATTAAGTTTTGATTACGTCCGATAATTAGTGCGATCGCTTTCCCGGTAACAAGGTGATATTTTTTATGCAAGTAATTCGTTAACCGATTTACTCGATCATTCAATTCTCGATAACTGAGAATAATTTGCCCAACAATTAATGCTGGTGCATTTGGTGTAGAGTTTACTTTAGCAATAAAGTCATCAATAATTGTTGCATTTTGGGGCAAATCTATTTTTGTGCCTGTTAACTCTGCTAGTAATTTTTCTTCTTGCGACTGTGTTAATAAAGGTAACTGAGAAAGTAAACTATTGCCATTATTAATTACACCCTGCATCAAAATTTCAAAACTTTCGAGAAACTGTTTGATAGTTTCTGGCTTAAACAGTTCTGTATTGTAGTTGCAGTAGACAATAAGCGCGTCATTTATTTCTATGAAATTAAAGCCTAAATCAAAAGGAGTATATCCAATTGGCTCTGGCGGCAGCAATACTTGTAATCCCTCAAACTCAGGTAGAGTTAAACTAGGGTCCATATTTAAAGATACGGATATCAAGGGAGAACGGGAAAAATCCCGTTGTAATTGTAAAGCTGCTAATAATTCTTCTAAGGCATGACTTTGGTGCTTAAAGGCGGCTATGAGAGTTTCTTTAGTATGACGAAGATGTTCAGCAAAAGAAGCAGTGATATTTGTCTGTATACGAACTGGCAAAAATTGCGAACAAAAGCCAACTAACTCATCACTTCCCTCAAATTGTCGTCCAGAAATGGGAATACCAATTACTAAATCATCATGACCAGAAATTCGACGCAGAAAAGCTGTGTAAGCCGCAAACATCGTCATAAATAATGTTGCTTGGTTTTTGCGCCCTCCAGTTTGCAAATCTCGCCACAGTTGAGGAGCAATAATTTTACTTTCTCTACCTCCTGTGTAAGTTTTCACAGCCGGACGGGGAAAGTCAGTCGGAAGCTCAAATACGGGGATTTCTCCCTCGTAGGTTTTCAACCAAAAATCACGATGCTCTTGCATCTGTGGGCTTTGCGCTTCTTGCTGTCGCAAAGCTAAATATTGGGAAAACTGCATTGGTGGGGCTAAATTGTCTGTAGCAGCACCAATTTTTGCTGAATAAAGTTTGCCTACTTCATTCAAAATTAGCCCTAGTGACCAACCATCAGCAACGATATGATGGGTTTTTAAAGATAGCAGATAGTGTTCAGGTGCTAAACGTATTAACACTACTGCAAATAGGGGAGCGATACCTAAATTAAAAGGCTTTTGAGACAGCTGAGTTCTTAATTTTAAAGCAGTTGCTTCGGGATTTTCTTCATTGGTCAAATTGATTAAAGGTAAGTCAATTTTGACATTATTGATAACTTCCTGTAATTCGCCTTGCTCTAAGATTTTAGTTCGCAAAGCTTCATGACGATTTACTACTTCATTAATAGCTTGTTGTAAAGAGGAAATATCTACAGAACCATGCAATTCCAAGGAAGTAGTAACGTTATATGATGCCGAAGCGGTGGTGTCTAATTCTGCCAATAGCCAAAGCTGACGTTGCGCTTCACTAGTAGGAAATGCCTGGTTTAAATTATTCCTACCATCTTCATCGTCAGAGCGATCGCTTTCTTCTCTTTTCTTTGCTTGGGGTGGTTTGGCATTTTCAAAAAAACCCGCTTGTCGCAGTTCTGTAATAGCTTCTTTGACAGCAATTACTACTTTATTTATATCTTCATTAGTATGATATGTGGAGAGAAAACAAACTCGTTTTTCCCATGTATAAACGCCTTTGAGATTTAGCAAGTAATAAAAGAGCGGCAATTCAATTGGTTGCAGAAAAAGACTATAAGCTCCAAATGGTTCAAAACGAAACAGAGAACCAAAATTAACGATGCGGATGGGAATTCCGATTTCTTGAAAAAATTGATTAACTTCAGTTGCTAATCGATTAGTTAATTGATTTACTCGTTTTTGAAGTGTTCTGCCTTGTTCGCGTAAATGTAGCAGCACCGCTCGACAAGCAGCTAAAGCTAAAGGATGACGACAGAAAGTCCCACCATAAGCCGTTAATTCTATTTGCGGATGAGAATTATCTCCATAACTCCAAAAACCGCCATCAATTGTATCTAGGAAATCAGCTTTGCCACAGATCATACTAATAGGCAAACCACCACCAATTGCCTTACCGTAAACTACTATATCTGCCTCAACGTCAAACCATTCCTGCGCTCCTCCTAGAGCCATGCGAAATCCAGTAATAATTTCATCAAAAATTAACGCAATCTCTTTTTCATGAGTCAATTTCCGCAATTTTTGGAGAAATTCTTTAGGCTGCAAATCAGGTTTACGACTTTGTACAGGTTCCACCAATACTGCTGCTAAATTATCAGCTTGAGCAGCAATTATTTCTAGACTTTCTTCGGCTCCATAAGTAAGAACTATGATGTCTTCAACCATTCCTAATGGTGTACCAAGACTCAATGCTTGAGATGTTTCTGAATCCTCTCCAACTCGCGCTAGAATACCATCAAAAGTACCATGATAAGAACCAGAAAATAGCACAACTTTTTGGCGTTTTGTTCGAGAACGAGCAATCCGAACTGCTGCCATAATTGCTTCTGTTCCAGTGTTACTAAAAGCAACCCGTTCTACACCAGTTATTTCACTAATTAAAGCAGCAGTTTCTGCCGCAATATTAGACTGCATTCCTAATCCGATTCCGTGTTGCATTTGCTGCTGAACTGCTTCGATCACGAAATCAGGACTATGCCCAAAAAAGTTAACACCAAACCCCATTGCTAAGTCGATGTAATCATTGCCGTCAATATCCCGAAAATATGCACCTTCGGCTGATTCTGAGACAATGGGATATTGAAATTCTTTTAAAGCCATACGGAAATCAATGGTAGGTTTGACATCAACCATTGTTTTACGGCTATTTTGTGAATATGTCTTAGATTTTGCTGTTCTTTGATTATAAATAATCTCTAAACTGCTGATAAAAGCTTGTTGTTTTTCCGTTAAATATTTATTTTCATTCAGCTTTAAGGCTAATGGGTTTAAGCTTGGAGAACTAGTTGTTTTAGGTGAATCAGTTTTAAGTTTCTGGGGGGGAGGTGCAATTTCTATTTTGGCTTGTTGAGCAGGCGCCGTTTCTGTCTGTCTAATCAAAACTTCTGACGTAGGGCTTGATGCAACAGATGCAGATTGGAGTATTTCTAATTGCTTGATAATGGTTTTTTCATGTATATCTTTGAGGTCTTTCAAAGATTGTAATTGAGCCATCATCAAAGCTTCTTTACCAGAAGTTTGTATTGATACAGGTAGTGTTTTTGGTTGGCTGACAATAGCACTTTCAGCAGAGGTAGAAGCAATAATTAACTCTTGCCCATTGTAGATGCTGACATTATTTTGTTGAGAAAAACTATCCGCAGTGGTAAAACCACAACGTTTTAAAACAGAACACCAAGTTTCTCTACTCAACAACGGAGTATCTAAACGCAACTCTTTATCTTGAAAGCGCCACCATCCTGGTGTAAGTCCAAAGGTTAAATCTAGCCAAGAATTATTTTCTACTGTTTCTAGTAGTACTAAGAAACCACCGGGTAGTAGTAATTCCCGGATATGATTTAGGGTTTCTGTAATATTTCGGGTACTGTGAAGCACATTAGCAGCAACAACTATATGATAAGAATGTGCTGGTAGCCCTTGAGAAACGGGCGATTTTTCAATATCTAATTGGTGGAAGTTGAGATTATCTGTATTCTGAAACTTTTGACGTGCTTTATTTAATAGAACAGGAGAGAGTTCGGTAAAAGAATAATTTACGTGATTGAGATTTAGCCCATTAAGAATTGCTTCAGAAGTCGCGCCTGTACCACCTCCGACTTCGATAATTTGGTAGGGGCGATCGCTACTAGAAAAACTCTTTAAAATTCGGTTAATTTCTTGGGCTACTCGTTGATTCATCAAACGAGATACAGGAGAATTGCCATATATACTTTCTGCATGGATTACTGAACCTGCTGGGAAAATTAACTCCAAAGGATCTATATTGCCTTTGAGAACTTCTGCTAGATTTTCTCCGCAACGTTGCAGCATTTCTAACTCCGGTTTGGCTGCTGAACAAGTTTCTTGCAGATTTTCTATGGCTTCTGGTAAAGAAAAAGGTGTAGGTAGGTTTTTTGCCGTCCAGAGATTACCTTGATTTTGAATAATTCCCGCTTGCTCTAAAGTTTTTAAATAACGAGTAACTAAAATATGATATTTGGGGGCTATGGGCAAAGTTCGGAATAAGTCTTCTGTTGTCCAAGTTTCTCCCTTATTTAGTCTCTTACCTAATGCTCCCAAAGCTTTGAGAATATAGGCAACAGCAATCGGTTGTAATTGGGAAATTACCCACAGGTAATTATTTAATTCTGAGGTAGGATTTAATGTATTGGCTACTGATATTTCATCAGATATCTCTAATGGTTCCTGTTGAATATAATTAGATAGATAATTAGCTAGATCAACAATTGTTTGTAAATCGGTGAATAATTGGTCTATTTTGACCTTGACGCTAAATTTTTCTTCAATTTTGCGAGCAAAGTCAGTCAAAATAATAGAATCTGCTCCTAGATTTAATAAAGTTTCATCATCTCTAATATCATTTTCATTTTCTTTGAGCAGGATAGATAAAATAGACTTTAACTTATTGCGGATCTCTTGCTGATATTTTTGGTTGTTTGAAACTTTTGCTATGGTCATTTTAGTTTGTTCTTTTTCGATATAAACTTTGTTAATTTGGTTAGGTTCAACTAAAACAGCAGACTGAAATTGGAAACGTTTTCTTTGAAAAGGATAGGTCGGTAATTGTACATTTCTGTAGCCGTAATCTTCATTAAATTTTTCGGCATCAAAACTAACTCCATTAATGTAGAGTTGGGCTAGTGTTGCCAGCATTGTATGCCAATTATCCAAACCTCTATTTAGAGAACTCAACCAGATAGCTTCATCGTTATAACGACGACCTTGTTCTGCTAGAATTGGTCTTGGCCCCACTTCTAAAAACAGGTTATATCCCTTATTTAAAGCAGTAACTAGACTTTGCAAAAATTGCACAGGTTGACGGCATTGTTGTCTCCAGTAAGTTGCATCGGGCACATTTTCTACAGGTTGTCCGTCAATTCCTGAAATTAGTATATTTTTGGGATGATGATAAGAAATAGTTCGAGCAGCAGTTTCAAATTCATCTAAAACTGGCTCTATTAATGGAGAATGAAAAGCACCGCTCACTGATAGTAATTGAACAGCAATTTTTTTGCTTTTGCAGTTGACGACAATCTCATCAATGCTATTGCTTTCTCCAGAAATCACAATTTGTTGAGGATGATTAATAGCTGCAATGGAAACTTTATCACTGTAGTTTTTAATAAGAGACAGTACAGTTGCTTCATCTGCAAAAACTGAAGCCATTTTTCCTGTAGGCGCAGTTTGCATTAATTGTCCACGTTTAACAACTAATTGTAGACCTGATTCTAAGCTAAATACTCCGGCAATACAAGCTGCTACATATTCGCCAACGCTATGCCCAATTAATAAGCTGGGTTCGATTCCCCAAGATTGCCACAGCATCGCGAGAGAATATTCTAGAGCAAATATAGCTGGTTGAGCGTATGCAGTTTGATTCAGTAAATCTGTTTGATTACCAAATAATATATCTTGTAATGAATGCTCTAAATGATTCGCTAAAATTTCGGCACATTTATCAATATATTTGCGAAATGTCGGTTGGGTTTGGTAAAATTGATGACCCATACCTGCATAGCAAGCTCCTTGACCAGTAAAAAGAAAGACTATTTTTGTCTGTTTTTCTACTGGAAAACGTTGATAAAAAGTCAGATTATCATTAGTTTTTTCGTCAGTAAAAGCTGATAACTTTTGTTGCAATTCTGGTAATGTATCTGTAACGATCGCTAATCGTTCAGGTAAGGGCGATCTACCTATAGCTGCACTATGACAGATATCTCCGATTTCTGGATGAGATTCTAGGCGAGTGTGAAAACGTTGTGCTAGTTCTTTGAGAGCAGTTTCGTTATAAGCGGAAATTATCAATAGATGGCTAGGACGTTGCAGCTTAATTTCTATTGTTTTTGCAGCAGGTGCTTGTTCAACAATTACATGAGCATTGGTTCCAGAAAAACCGAAGGAACTAACTCCAGCTATGCGGACTTCACTATTGTTTGACCAGGGTATTGTTTGACTAGGAATTTTGATCGGATATTTTTGCCAATTAATCAGGGGATTAGGATCTTGGAAGTGGAGATGAGGCGGGATTTCCCCATGCTGGAGGGCGAGAATCGTCTTGATCATTCCCGCTATCCCTGCGGCGGCTTCGAGATGTCCAATATTAGTTTTAACTGAACCGACGTAAAGAGGTTGCGATCGCTCTCCATAAACAGCCGCGATCGCATTCATTTCTATGGGATCTCCTAAAGATGTTCCAGTCCCATGTGCTTCTATATACCCAATTTGTTGGGGAGATACTCTGGCATCAGCTAAGGCTTGACGGAGTAAATCTTGTTGCGCGGGGCCACTGGGAACTGTTAAACCGGCGGCTGCACCGTTATGATTGACCGCAGATCCTCGTAAGATAGCGAGGATGCGATCGCTCTTTTTCTGAGCTACAGACAAGCGTTTCAGCACTAAAACCCCACAGCCTTCTCCCCGCACATAACCATTTGCAGCCGCATCAAAGGTCTTGCAGCGACCATCGGGAGACATCATCCCCGACTGAGAAAGGTTAATTGTAATTGCTGGATTTAAGATGAGATTTACCCCACCAACCAAAGCTAATTCGCACTCATTATTTCTTAAGCTGCGAATAGCTTGGTGAACAGCAACCAGTGAAGAAGCACAGGCCGCATCAATAGACATAGAAGGGCCGCGGAGGTTGAGAAAATAAGATAACCTACCGGCGGCGGCACTCAGGGCATTTCCTGTGCCAAAAAAAGAATCGATTTCATCATAATTGCTTTTGTAGACCGTCATTGCATGGTCAACACTGGTAATTCCAATAAACACACCCACGCGATCGCCTGCTAAATTAGTCGGTGGTATATTGGCATTTTCTAAAGCTTCCCACGTCACCTTAAGTAGTAACCTTTGTTGAGGGTCCATTGAGGTGGCTTCGCGGGAAGATATAGAAAAGAAACGGGCATCAAATTCGTTAATATCCTCTTGGAGAAATCCTCCATAACGAGTATTCATTTTACCGGGAGTGGGTTCTTGAGCATAAAATTTTGAGATATCCCAACGGCTTTGAGGAACTTCTACAATTGCATCAAGTCCGGCTTGACAATAATTCCAATAAGCTTCAGGAGAATTTATGCCTCCGGGGAAACGACATCCCATTCCAACAACAGCAATTGGCTCACTTTGTCTCGTTTCTAATTCGGTAATGCGAGCCTGCATTGCCTCCATTTTTGTTAAGGTTGCGGCTATTAGTTTTTTATGATCTATATTTTGAGCCATTCTTCTCTTTGCGATTTTTTATTCTCTGGAAATATCTAATTGGGTTTTTCCCCTGAAAATAAAACATAATCATCAAATGCCATAAACCAACCCCTATCTCTCGACCAAGCCTCAATTCCTGGATTATCTTTCTGGAGATCGATCGCTATATCGTGTTTACTAATTTGTTGACCTACCTGGGTAAAGTAATGAACAGCTGCCGGAAAAACATATTCGCTAATTGGTATGGCTTGAATATTTAAAAATCCATGCTTTTTGAGTTTTTCGACATAAATATGTTGGTCATATTGGTTGGCAAAGGGAATACACATTTTATTGCTATTGACGCGCAGCCAAAAGTTAATCTCTCGTCCGACTCTAGGCAAACAATCTGCTAATGCTAGTTTGCCACCAGGACGCAAAACTCGAACTGCTTCTGCAAAAAAATCCTCACGGGTATTGAAATGAAAAGCACATTCTAAAGCTGTAACTTTATCAAAAGAATTCTCTGCAAAAGGCATTTCTGTTGCCGAACCTACCTGAAGATTTATTTGTTCCGCTAGTCCTGCCCTAGCTACTCGTTCTTTAGCAATTTCTACTTGTATTTCTGTAGTATTTATACCAGTAATTGCGCCCACATTGTTTTCACGCATCCAGAGGATATCTTGTTCAGCAAAACCGAAGCCAACATCCAAAACTTGGTCTTTAGGGCTAAGTTCGGCGATTTCTCCTAATTTACGGGCTAAAGCGGCACAAGCTCCATTGTAAGTTGTTTCTTCTTGCCAATAGCCAAAGTTGAGCCATTGGGGAATATTGGGATTGTTAAGATCCCTATCTCGTTTAGCTAAACCTGTGTAAAGTTCAGATACCTTGAATTTGTCTCGTAAAAACCATATTTCTTTAACTGGATTCTGGATAAATTCTTTGATGATTATCCAACGATTTCGCCATTCATAGTTGAAAGGAATTTTGCCAATATTTTCCACAGTTATACTCTCCTATTTGTACAATAAAACTTTTCACTCTGCTGAAGTTTTGCTATCTTATAAATGGTTAGTCTCAATATTCATTCACCATATTTATCAAGCTCTGCTAACTTTTGATTAAGTAGTATTGCCAGTTCATCTTCATCAAGGCTGTCATAAGGGTTTAGAGCATCTGTTTGTGAGTTTACTTTTACCTCAAATTCGATACTATCAGCTAATATTTCTTCCCTCAAATAATTACTCAGACTTGTGATATTAGGATAGTCAAATATCACAGATGAAGATAAAGCGCAAGCTAAATTACTTTCTAACCTATTTTTAAATTCTAGTACCATTAACGAGTTTAAACCTAACTCTAAGAAAGAAGTTTGTTGAGGAATCACGCTAGTTGCACTTAATCCAGTTACCTCCCGTAATACTTGCTCAATCCCTTGGGATAAAGTTGTTGCTCTCTCATCTAGAGATACAGATTTTAACTGTTCTAATAATTTTGCATCTTGGTTGTTTTCTTTTGGTGTGATTACTTCAGCAAAGAACGGTTGGTTAATATTGAAAGCTTGATTAAAAGTAGACCAATCAATATCGATAATTGCTCCTTGAGAAACGTTGCCTAAAATCAATTGACTGAGATATTCTAGAGCAGTATCAGAAGACATACTTTCAATACCCCAACTAGCAAAACGTTGTTTGTGAATTTCATTACCTGTATCCCATGCTCCCCAATTAATGCTGATACCTGGTAATCCTAAATTTCGCCGTTGCTGCATTAAAGCATCCATAAAAGCATTAGCAGCAGCGTAACTACTTTGACCGGGTGAACCGAGTATTACAGCAGCCGAAGAAAAGGCAATGAAAAAGTCTAAAGATAGATTGCGGGTGTAGCGGTCTAATAATAAAATACCTTCTACTTTGGGACGCATAACATTTTGATATCTTTCCCAATTTTGATTGACTAAAAGACCATCATCTAAGACACCAGCCGCGTGAATTACCCCGCGTAAAGAAGGTAAATCTGTGCCAAAACCAAAACGAGAGAAGATTTGTTCTATATCTGCTGGTGAGGTTATATCAGCGCCGATAATTGTAATCTGTGTACCATTTTTAATTAATGAAGCGATCGCTTCTGGTTGAGACTTAACATTGCGGCTACACAAAACTATATGACTAGCACCCATCTTTGATAGCCACTCAGCCATTAGCAAGCCAAGTTTACCCAAACCTCCAGTAATTAAATAAGCTCCTTCTTTGCTAACTAGCTGCTGTTTTTGTGCTGTAGGAATTGTTGCATATACTAACCTTGCTCCATAGCGGTTTCCTTGACGTAAAACTAGGCGCGACTCACTGCTTGAAGTGTGTAATTCGTTGAACAAAAATTCAGCTTCATCAGGTTCTACTGTGGGTGATAAATCCAAACATACACAATGCATTTGGGGATATTCGTTATTAATTACTGCTCCTAATCCCCATAATCCTGACTGTTCAGGTCGCAAGTCAGTCTCAGCTAGCACTTGATTTGCACCGCGAGTTAGTAACCATAAATCAGGTAATTTTTTCCACTTAGCTGTGATGCTTTGGATTAAGTGCAATGCTGCATTACAACTCTTGTAAACTGTATCTGCTTCCCAAGCAAAAATCACCCCTGTAGGAAATTCTCCCGATGGATATGCTTCTTGATATAAACGCTCAAAATCAGATTTCTGAGATGGATTGATTACAAAATCATGTTGAGAAGGGGATTTATAATCATCACCTATTTCCACAGTAATGACTTGCTCTCCAGCTTTTTTAAATAAATTTACTAACTGACTCAAAGCTGTATCATGATGTACAAACACTAACCAAGAATTGTTAGTATTTGCTGTAACAGTTAAAATTGAATTCAGCTTTTGCCATTGAACTTGGTAAAACCAATTTTTTTCAGTTTCTTGCCATAAACGTTGTAAAACTGTTGGATTAGTTCGGCGTGCAACTAAATCTGTAAACCGAGCGCAAAGCTGTTCTTGTTCATCAGAAACATCTACGTCTACAGACATTTCACCGTTAGCATCAGATTTAATATAAATGTGCGCCCAAGCTTGAGAACCAGGATTTTCAAAGAATTCTAATGAAGAGAAACCATAAGGTAAATGCAATTCCTTACCGTGAATTTCTGGGAAAGCCGCGCCAATACTTTGCAAGCAAGCATCTAGAAGCACAGGATGCAGGCAATAGCGCTGATCTACTAAACTGCTATCAATACTAATCTTAGCTTGAGAACCATTTCCTAAATAGCGTAATTCTTGAAGAGCTTGAAATTCCTTCCCATAGCTAATTCCCATCTGCTGATAAAGCTCATAAAATCGAGAGATAGAAACAGATTCCCCTCCGTCTGCGTCTCTGCGTCTCTGCGTGAACTTTTCATATTCATTTTTAGCTTTAATCTCACCACTAACATGAAGAACCCACTTATCTTGTGATGAATCATTACTAAATATCTCAAAACCATAGCCAGATGATTTTTTTTGTTTAAAAATCATTTGCAACGTAGTTGGAGATTGAGATAATACTAACCCCTGATGAATTGACACATTTTTTATAGTTAAACCATTACTAAATATTTTTTGGCTAGCTGCCAAAATCGCTTCAATAAAACCCGTAGCCGGAAATAATATTTTTCCAAATACCTTGTGTCCTTCCAGATATTCTGGATTTTCAGAACTTATGTCTCCCTCAAAAATCATTTCTCCTGTAGCTAGCTTTTTAAAATCACTAATAAAAGGATGTAACTGAGTTTTGAGATCAGCTATAGCAAATTGTGAATTGGACAACCAGTAGTGTTCTCGTTGGAATGGATAAGTAGGTAAAGTAATTCGCGCTCCTTGTTTCAATACTTCTGTCCATTCTATAGAATAACCATTAACGAAAAGTGTTGCCAAACTTCTGTACATTTGGGCTTGCTCATCTTTTTCAGGTACAATACTCGGTAGCCATAATATTTTTTTAATTTGAGAAGTTAGTCGCGCCATCCCAATCAATACAGGTTTTGGCCCCAACTCCAGAAAACAGCGATAACCACTGTCAATTAAGAATTGAAACCCTTTACCAAAATGCACAGTGCTGCGAAGATGTCGTAGCCAATAATCGGGAGTAGCGATTTCTTTACCAATTGGTTTACCTGTAACATTGCTAATAATAGTCAAGCTTGGCTCATGGAAAGAAATTCTATTTAAAATCTCAGCAAACTCATCAAGGATTGGCTCCATTAAAGCAGAGTGAAAAGCATGAGATACTGTTAATCGTCTAGTTTTATAACTTTGTTGTATAAAAAGTTTTTCTAGTTTATTAACAATTTCATTCAAGCCAGAAATTACAGTAATTGCACCATTGGCGGCGGCAATATTAACTTGATTGCTATATGGAGCAATATAGGTTGTTACTGTTTCATAATCGGCATAAATTGCCGCCATAGCTCCATTGGGCGGTAGTTCTCCCATTAAGTGACCGCGTTGGGTAACTAATTGCAGAGCATCTTCTAAAGAAAATACTCCAGCTAAACAAGCTGCGACATATTCACCAATGCTATGCCCTAAAAGTGCTGAGGGTTGTATTCCCCAAGATTGCCATAATTTAGCAAGTGCGTATTCCAGGGAAAACAGCGCTGGCTGTGTAATTTGAGTTTGTTCGAGCAAGTCACTATTTTGCAATTGAAAGATTAAATCTAACAGCGATTTTCCTAAAATAGGTTGCAGGATTTTGTCACAAATATCTAGAGTATTTTTAAAGACAGATTCTTTGTTATAAAGAGTTTGTCCCATCCCTGAATATTGAGAACCTTGTCCTGAGAATAGGAAAGCTAAATTTGATTGAGTTTCTGATAAAATTGGCGTAATTAAATTATCAGAATCCTCACCTTTTTGGAAATCAGCAAGTGCTTTTTGTGCTGTGGTAATTGAATCGGCTAAAATACATAATCGATGGCGAAAAATAGCCCGTCCTGTACTGGCAGTAAAACAAGCATCGCCTAATTTGACAGATTCATTTAAAACGGATTGATAATTTTTTACTAGCTCTTTGAGAGATTTTTCAGAACGAGTCGAAAGAGGCAAAAGATAAAGCTGATTATCGGATTTGTGTGAAGAATTAGATGCAATTTCTCCCAGAATAATATGGGCATTAGTACCACTAAACCCAAAGGAACTTACTCCCGCGATTCGTTCTCGTTCACTAGGATGCCAGTTTTTACCATGTACTGGAACCTCAAAAATATGAGAACTCCAATCAAAACGAGGGTTAGGTTTTTCAAAGTGAAGATGGGGAGGAATTTTATGGTGTTGCAAAGCTAAAACAGTTTTGATTAACCCAGCAATTCCGGCTGCACCTTCTAAATGTCCTAAATTAGTTTTGACAGAACCAATAATTAAAGGCCGATTTTGGGGGCGATCGCTAAAAACCGCAGCCATACTTTCTAATTCAATCGGATCTCCGATCGCAGTACCAGTACCATGAGCTTCGATAAAATCTATTTGCTCTGGTTTGAGTTTCGCTATATTCAGTGCTTGATGTAATAATTTTTCTTGAGCATCACCATTGGGTACAGTCAGCCCACTACTGGGGCCATCATGATTCACGGCTGTACTGTAAACTCTAGCTAAAATGCGATCGCCATTTTTAACTGCTTGACTCAACCGCTTGAGAACAATTATCCCGCAACCTTCACCCCTTACCATACCGTTGGCGCTAGCATCAAAAGTTTTGCAACGTCCATCAGGCGCTAGCATCTGAGCGCGACTTTCAATTAAGGAAATTATCGGGGTTAAAATTACGTTGACACCACCCGCCAAGGCAATATCACATTCACCGTTACGCAAGGCATTACAAGCCAAATGTACTGCTACTAATGAAGAAGAACAAGCAGTATCAACCGTCATTGATGGCCCTTGCAAGCCAAGTACATAAGAAAGACGACCGGCGGCTACACTTACAGAAGTTCCAGAACCAGTATAGGCGTTGATTGCTTCTGGAGCATAACTCAATTGTGCATAGTCTTGAGTCATTGCCCCCACAAAAACCCCAGTTTGACTGTTGCGTAACTGTTGGGGATTTTGACCGGCAGATTCTAAAGCTTGCCAAGTAGTTTCTAATAATAAACGTTGCTGCGGATCTATGGCGACGGCTTCGCGGGGGACAATTCCAAAAAATTCGGCATCAAATTGATCTATTTGCTCTAGAAATGCGCCGTAAGGAGAATATATTTTTCCTGGTATATTTGGATCGGGATGATACCATGCTTTCATATCCCAGCGATCGCCTGGAATTTCTCTTACTGCATCTTTCCCCTGTTCTAAAAGTTGCCAGAATGATTCCAAATCATTTGCACCGCCAGGAAATCGGCAAGCCATCCCTACAATGACAACTGGATCTTCTTCTTGTTGTGGTTTTTCTGAAGAAGCTTTTTTAACTTCTATTTGAGTGACTTCTTCTATTAACTTTTGTACAGGAATTTGCACCTCAGAGATATTTAAAACTTCTTGCAGTAGATAATCTGCTAAAGTTTCGACGTTGGGAAACCGAAAAGTAATTGTTGTGGGTAGAGAGCAATTGAAATCTGTTTGTAGAAGATTGCGAAGTTCTGTAGAGGTGAGCGAGTCCATCCCCATATCAAAAAAGCCTTGTTGGGGAGAAACTATTTCATCGCTTGATAATGCTAATACAGTGGAGACGCGTAAACTAATGTGGTTAATTAGCAAATCTCGACGCTGTTTTACAGGTACTGTTTGCCATTGTTCTAAAATATTTGATGCAGTTTGAGATTTAGTTTGTACTTGAGGTAAGAAGTTTTGATAAAAGCTTTGCTTAATATAGGGGAAACGTTGCCAATTAATTGCAATCACACCAGCACGCACAACCTTGTTAAACAAGATTTTTTCTAAAGTATGAAGTGCTAAATCAGGTGCGATCGCATCATAACCTTTGGCTGCTAATCTTTCTAAGACATTGCGATCGACTGCTGCACCAATTTCGCTCCACGGCCCCCAATTGATAACTGTTGCAGGTAAATTCTGTGCATGACGATAATAGATAAAGGCATCCTCAAAAGCATTTGCAGCCGCCGCATTTGCTTGTCCCGCCGAGCCAATTAGCGACACAGCAGAGGTATAACAAACAAAGAAATCTAAAGGATCGTTGAGGGTTAATTGATGAAGTAGCCAAGTTCCTTTTACTTTGGGTGCGAGAACATGGTTAAAACGTTCTGGTGTGAGTCGCAGTAATGTTGTATCGTCTAAAGTGCCGGCGATGTGGAAAATCCCTCGTATAGGATACTGCGATCGGCATTCTTGTAGTAAAATATGCAGTTTTTCTGCATCTGTGACATCAACATCTTTAATTTTGATATCTGCGTTAAGCGATTGCAGACTTGTAAGAATTTCGGGTGTGAGAGCATTTGCACCACTACGACTACACAATACTAAATGACGAGCGCCACGTTCTATCATCCATTTTGTGGTGGCTAAACCTAATCCGCCTGTGCCACCAGTAATTAGATAAAAGCCATCTTGACAGAAATTGATGTTTCCATCTTCTAATTTTCGCTCTATTAAACGCGGAGCAAAGCGTTCATTTCCGCGCAAGGCTACGCGGGGTTCTTGGGTATCGCTGTAGATTTCTCGGAGTAATTTTTCTTCTAAATCTTGTTCGTGAGGATCTAAATCTATGGTTCTAAAATTTAGTTCAGGATGTTCTAGTACTAGGCTTAAAGCAATTCCTAATAAGGAAGATTGTGCTGGAGATGTGAGGGTTGCTAGTTCTTTGGCTGGTACGGAACCTTTGGTGATGAGAATAAGCGCGGGAGGATTTTCTTGTTGTAATAATGCCTGAATTAAAAAGAGGAAACGCTGACAATGAATTTCTACTGCTTGATAAATTTCACCTTCTATTTCTTCCAATGCCCAAAAGTAGACAATTTCACGAGTTTCTGGGGTTAGGAGTTTTTGTAATATTAATCGGTAGTCCTCGGCGTTACCCCGATCAATTTCTTCAGGTAAGATTAAAGAACAAGCAATGCCTCGCTGTTGTAATGGTGTGATTAAAGTTTGGGCAATTCCTTTAGTGTCCGCAAATATTAATTCATGAGATATAGATTTCAAGAGACTATTTGTTTTAGCAACAATTACACTTTGTTGTAATAGGTTGCATGTCTCTGGGTTGATTGGTTCAATAATATTAGTTTCTGCAAACCCATGATTAGCAAGTAAATTTTGCCAATGTTTTGTATCTACTAAGGGATAACCAGCACGGAGTGGATCTTTACTACATAACCACCATCCTTCTGTTAAACCAAAGGTTAAATCTATCCAACGCCGTGTGCCGGTACTTTCTAATAGTATTAGTAGGGCGTTGGGTGCGCTTAGGGATTGTACGTGTTGGAGGGTTTTGTCTATATCTGCTGTTGCATGGAGGACGTTGGCGGCAATAATAATATCAAAACTTCCTGGCAGAAAATCTTGACTCAAGGGATTTTTTTCTATATCTAATATTTGATATTTTATGAAGGGATAATAGCTGAAATTTTCTTTGGCTCTGGTTAAGAATCTAGAGGAAATATCGGTAAATACATATTCGATTTGACCGCTATTTAAATACGGTAAAATTGCAGTGGTGGCTGATCCTGTTCCACTTCCAATTTCTAAAATTCGGATCTGACGATTTGTTGGTAAATTTGCTACTGCACATTTAATAGTTTCTGCAACTAGTTGATTCATTAATTTAGCCCCAGCCGCATCAGAATATACAGATGCGATTGCATTTAAATCGCCTTGGGGAAATAGTAGTTCTAATGGCTCAATTTGGCGACGCATTACAGCCGCTAAAGCTGAACCACAACGTTCTATGAGGTTGATTTCTGCAAGGTAATTGGGAAATTCGCTGCAAAGGTGTGGAATTTGTAATTGAGATGAAGATGTACTAGGTTCTTTTGTTAATAACCAGCCATCTTTTTGCTGAGTAATAATTCCTTCTTCGGCTAGGATGGCGAAACAGCGTGATAATAAGGGACGATAAAAATCAACTACTCCACCTTGAGCCGCAATCTGTTCTTCTTGATAAGTTTCACCTAATTTCGGTTCCCAGTTAAGCTTTTTTAAACCTTCCCATATATAACTTACGCTTAAACTTTCCATCTCACCCAGCAAGCGTTCATATTGACGCAATTTATCTGCTAATTGCTGTTCTAATTGCTCTGGTTGGATTTGAGTTTTAATGATATCGGGAGTAAGTAAAAAATCTCTTCCATCGGGTAATAAGGGTGGTAAGGGAATCCATTCCTCTAGATAAGATTGAGCTTGCCTTTCATGGCGAATAATTTCTTGGCGTTGAACTGATTTGAGTTCAAATCCGGTAATGGCTACTAGTAATTCGCCTTGTTCGGAATAAATATCAATATCAGAGCTAATTAAATTATGAGAATTCTTAGTTACTCTAACTGCACTGATGACGCTATCACTTGGAGAGCGGAAAAATTGGAATTTATCAATGCGGATTGGGACATAAGTTGAAGATGAATCTTGCTCAAATAATATAGCTGCGATCGCCTGAAAACAAGCGTCAAGCATTGCTGGATGAAAATGATAGTTTTTCGCTGCTAAACGTAGATTATCAGTTAACTTAATTTGAGCGATCGCACTATTTTTACCACGCTGAAGTTTATTGATTAGTTGAAAGCTACTACCGTAATTTACTCCAGATTTTTGGTATGTTTTATAAAATGAATTAATGTCAAGCTGTTCGGGAGATTCCGCTTCTATTTCTTCTAGATTTTGGGTAGTTAAATTAATTGATTTTAACTTCTCAATTTCTCCAGAAACGAGTACATCCCAACTATCGCCAGCTTGATTATATATATGAAAATTTTCTTTTTTAGAGATTTTATGCTCAATAATTAATTGTAAAATATTTTCCGTATCTCGAAGTAACAAAGCTTTATGAAATTCAATTTTTTCTAACCTAACTGCTTTGCCTTCTCCCGCAGCTAGCGCCATTTCCATAAATGCTGCACCTGGAAAGATAGCTCGATCAAAAACTTGATGTTCTGCCAAAAATGCTGGATTGTGCTGACTAATACTAACTCGATATTGAATAGAAGATAGAGGAGAGGGTAGGCGATCGCCTAATAAAGGATGTGCATAGTTATGACAATTAACAGGAGTTACCCAATAGCGTTTGCGGATAAAAGGAGAATTTGGTAAACTAACATTCTGCCCTGGTCGAGAGCGATGAAATTCTTGCCAATTAATATTTACCCCTCTTACATATAGTTCTGCTACAACAGCTTGCATTTGCTGAGAATTGCTACCATCTTGAGCTAAACTACATAACCAAAGGATTTCACTCCCAGGTAAATTTTGACGACCAATATTAATTAGACTAGGCTGAGTTCCAATTTCGAGAAATATTTGATAGCCCATCTGATGGAGAGTAGCAATTCTTTTAGCAACATTATCTGATTGACGCAGTTGCTGCACCCAATAAGCAGCAGTTTTAATAGAACTACCAACAACTTCACCATCAGAAATTAAAGTCAGTTGAGGATTATGATAAGAAACTTCTTCAGCTATTTTTTGAAAAGTTAAAAATCCGTCCTCCCCAACCTTTTGATTAAACAAACGAGCGCGACTTGCAACCAACTTAACAGCATCTTCAACAGAAAAAACTCCAGCTTGTTGAGCCGCAACATACTCACCCAAACCAGAACCTAAAATCGCCGAAGGGCGAATTCCCCAAGACTTCCAAAGTTCACAAAGAGCATATTGCAGAGCAAATAAAGCAGGTTGCACATATAAATCTTGATTTTGCTCAAGTAACTCTTCTAGAGAAAAATTTAAATAACTTTGGAACAAGCGATCGCATCGAACAAACGCCTCACGAAATACAAGTTCTTCCCCCACACCAGGAGAGATCACTTTCTCATCATTACAGAGAAAAGCAATCTTAGTATTTCCTTGCGCCTCACCACAAATAACTGCACTTCTGCGCCTCTGCGTGAAATTCCGAAGTTCCTCCCGAAAACCGTCAATACTAGAAACTAACAAAGCTAGTCGTTGTTTATGCTGAAAACGACCTGTATTTAAAGAAAAGGCAATATCATTTAAATTTAAATCATTATCAACATAGTCAATAAAACGATCCGCCAACAGATGTAAACGCTCTTCATCTTTAGCAGACAAGGTAATTAGTATAGGAAATGTTGTTTGAGCCGGAGACTGTACTTGAGGAGGTTCGCTCAAGATTACATGAGCATTGGTTCCCGATGCTCCAAAAGAACTGACTCCCGCAGCTTTTATCTTGCCATTATTGACAGTCCAGGGACGAGTTTGTGTCACCACATCCAGGGGTAAACTGTCCCAATTAATATGAGGGTTTGGTTTTTGGAAATTCAGATGAGCCGGAATTTCCGAATGATATATAGATAATACAGTCTTGATTAAACCAGAAATCCCCGCCGCCGCCGCTAGATGACCGAGATTTGTCTTGATAGAACCGACTAACAAAGGTTGGGATTTAGAGCGATTTACACATAAAGCATCAGCGATCGCTTTAATTTCAATAGGATCTCCCAAAGCCGTACCAGTGCCGTGAGCCTCGATATAATCAATGACATCGGCACTCAAACGCGCATCATTGAGAGCTTCACGAATTAAATCTGTCTGCACTGGCCCATTAGGAACTGTAAAACCGCCACTTGCACCGTCATTATTTACAGCTGTTCCCCGAATTAAAGCCCAAATGCGATCGCCATCTTCTAAGGCTTCACTCAACTTTTTTAAAACAACAACTCCACAACCTTCACCAATTCCAAACCCATCAGCGCTTGCATCAAAGGTTTTGCACCTACCATCAACAGCTAACATCTGATTTCTGCACAATGCGATTGGCACTTCTGGTGTGAGAATCAAGTTCACGCCTCCCACCAAAGCTTGTCTACATTCCTGCGATCGCAAAGAACGACACGCTAAATGAATCGCCACCAGCGAAGAAGAACAAGCCGTATCCACAGCCAAACTAGGGCCGTTAAGATTCAACAGATAAGAGATGCGTCCCGCAGCAGCATTTATATGATTTCCAGAGATATGATAAGCACCAACTGTGCTATAATCTCCCCCTGGTGCAATCAAACGAGTATAATCATTATTGGTAATTCCAATAAAAACCCCAGTTTTGCCAGTTCTAGAAGTAGGCGCAGCCATAGCAGCATCTTCCAACGCTTCATAGGCAACTTCTAACAGCAACCGTTGCTGAGGATCAATATGCAAAGCTTCTCTCGGTGCAATCCCGAAAAATTGCGCGTCGAACATCGAGATATCATTGAGAAAACCGCCTTGAGACACGTAGATTCTACCAGCTTTCTCACGATCTGAATCATAAAAATCAGAAACATTCCAGCGATCGCGCGGTATATCCCTCAGCGTATTACCACCAGCTTTGAGAAAAGACCAAAACGCCTGGGGAGTAGAAATATCATTACCAAAACGACAACCCAAACCAACAACTGCGATCGGTTCACTTTGTTTAGCTTCAACAGCCTTTAATCTCTCTTTCGCCTCATTCAGCGCCTTAAATATCCTAGCTTGGACAGCCTTATCGTTATCTGATATATCCATATTAATTACGAATTACGAATTACGTTAGCGTCGCCCATTACGAATTACCAAGAAAAGCCTCCAAATCTGCAAGTTCCTGCAAAATTAAATCCTCATTAACCTCTTGCTGAATAGGAGCAGCCTCTACAACTGCATTCACCTGCCATGCAAAAACCTGTTCCACCAAATAATTACCTAATCTTGTAATATTCGGAAAATCAAATATCAAAGAAGCAGGCAAAGAAACCTCCAAACCTTTTTCTAATCTATTTTTCAACTCAATAGAAAGCAGAGAATCAATCCCCATTTCTAAAAATCCTTGATCCGGGTCAGGCATCTGCTTGATTCCCAAAATCGTAGTAACTTGCTTCCCAATATATGCAAACAAATGCTCTCGACGTTCTCCTGGCGGAACCTCTTCTATAAAACGGCGTGATGAGCTTGATTCTTTAACAGATTTAACAGATATTTGGGGTTCTCCCAATTTTTCTAAAATAGGCTTATTGCTGTGAAATTGATAAATATTTTTGAACCTAACCCAATCGACATCAGCTAATAAAACTTGCGTTTTACCAGATGCCATAACAGCAGTCATTGCTCGAAAAGCTTTATCTAAATCAATTTCTTTCATACCAATCTGTTTTAGCCAATCTTCATACTCTTGAGAAACTATACCATTTCCAGCTAATAAAGCCCAATTCAAAGTGGTAGCTGGTAATCCTTGAAGATGACGTGAATGAGCCAAAGCATCCATAAAATGACTAGCTGCATCGTATAAACCTTGCTCTTTAGCTCCCCAAATTGCACCTGCGGAAGAGAAAAACACAAAATAATCCAATTCCGTCTCTAAAGATAATTGATGTAAATTCCAGGAACCCCAAACTTTGGCATGAAAAACCTCTTCAATATCATCTAAAGTACATTCACTCAATCGCGCTTTGCGTCCTGATACTCCAGCCAGATGGAAAATACCCCGTAGCGGATAGGGTGTTTTTTGGATAGTTTCAAAGATACCAGACATCTGTTGAAAATCTCCCACATCTGCTTGACAAATCTCTACAGATGCGCCTTTACTTTCTAAAGTAATAAGATTTTGAATAATTTCTGAAAATTCTATTTGTGAGTCCCACTCTGTTCGTGGCGGAAATTGACGACGTGTAGTCAAAATAAGGTTTTTTGCACCCAAATCAACCAAATGGTGAGCAAGTTGCAATCCTAGATGACCAATTCCTCCTGTAATCAAATAGGTCGCCTGAGTTTGGATAGTAACTGGTTTTGTCGGTAAAGATTCCTGTGGAACCAGACGCGCCACATAAGCTTGACCTTTGCGGAAGAGAAGATGATCTTCTTTAACAGAGTTTGTTAATGCTGGAAGTAAAGCAGCAAGATTTTGAGTAATATCGGCGTGGGGGTCAAGGTCAATCATTCCCCCCCATAATTCTGGTTCTTCTAGCGCCACAACGCGTCCTAAAGCCCAAAGGGGAGACTGATTAACAAAAGATGGTTGATCTAGTCCAAATGGTTGACCGCCTTGGGTGACAAGGAATAATTTCGGAGGACTTGCTATTTTTTTAATCGCCTGGAGAAGATTTAAAAAATAGCTACAGCGATTAAATAAAATTGACCCAGATTGATTGTGGCGATCGCTAACAAGATAAATTATCCCACGCCAAGATGTTTCTAGCTCAAAGCTATGTTCTAGATTAGCGATCGCACAAGAGCTATGATGCTTTATGAGTTGCTCTTGAATTGCTAAAGCCAGATTTTGCTCACTATCTGTAACAATTAGCCAGTCTCCCGAAATATCATTCTCTGTATTTTGGGCAACAATGATACTTTGCTGAAATAAAGGACTACCAATTTCTTCATCAGGAGAAACAAATTCAGCTTGAGCAAAGCCAGATTGTAAGAGGATAGATTTCCAAGTAGATGCCTCAATTATGGGATGGTCTGGTCGTAAATGGTGTAGCTTGCCGCCGTAGGCATCGCTAAATCGCCACCAACCTTGAGTCACACCAAATATTAAATCAATCCACCGTGACTGATGAGTTAGTTCTAAGAGTAATAAATGTCCTCCCGGACGCAGCAAACCTCGAATGTGAGGTAAAGTTTCTCTTTGCAAATCCCGCGTAGAATGTAATACGTTTGCCGCAATAATCAAATCATAAGAACTGGGTGAAAAACCTTGAAGTTCAGGGTCTTTTTCTATATCCAGAACCTTATATTCTATGAAAGGAAACTGAGCAAAAGTATCTTTGGCAGTCTCAAGGAAGAATGGGGAAATATCACTATACGTATAGAAAATCTGGTGAGAAGCACAAGCTTGGAGCAATTGATGGGTAGTTCCTCCGGTTCCTGCACCAATTTCTAAAACGCGGATTGGTTTTAATTGAGAATGATTTGATAATAAAAGTTTAACTGTTTTAGAAATCCCCAGATTGAGAACTTTTGCCCAAGATGTTTCTTTATAAAACTGCGCTGCTCCAATTTGCCCATCTTGGGGAAATAAGATTGATAAAGGAGAAATTTGTCCTCTAAGTATGGCGGCTAAATTGGCAGCGACTCGATTAAATAATGTCAGTTCTATACGCGCATTTGGGTACTTAAAAATTAAATTATCTACTGTTAAATTAGGGTGAGATTGTTGCGGTTCACTAATGATTTTCCAGTCATCCCCATGCTTCTCTATAATCCCTGTTTCTACCAATATTTTCAAGCAATGATTCCATAGCAATTTATGCTCATCTTTAATTCCAGTCTGACGAAAACTATTCTCTGGAGAAAGGATAGTATTGATTTCAAATAATTTCAAATCTTTTAAAGCTTTAACAATAAAGTCTGCACTAAGTTCTTCCATCTCCCTAAAAGCTAGAGCAACTCCTGTAATTGGTGCAGATTTTACTTGTTCTCCTAAATAAGAGTCTAAATCAGTCTGAAATTTTTCTAGATTCTGTAATTCCCTGTTTGAGAAAGCATAAGGCAACCATTCAAGCTGGTAAAGTAAGTTATCAAAATTAGAATTATCTGTGTCTTGATGATGCAACTTTATTAATTGCTGAACAATTGCCGATAAAGTTTGTTTTTCCCCTTCCGAATAATTGCCAGTTTCTAGTAGAGTCTGCATCAAGCTTTTTGTATCTTTTTGAGACAGCATCTTGACAACAACAGATTCCTCTGAAGAAGTTTGCAAATGAGTCTTTAAAGGAATCCAATGTCGGCGTTGCTCAAAAGGATAGGTTGGTAAAGGACATCTTCTAGGTTGATAATCTCGATCAATACCAAACCAATCTATATTTGTACCACGAACATAAAGCTTGCCCACACTTTCTAATAAAACCTCCCAGTCAGAAAATCCTGAGCGGAGACTTGGTAAGAGTAGAGGCTCAGATATCGATGACTGGACAATTCCTAATAAAACAGGTTTCGGGCCGATTTCGATAAAAGTATCACACCCTAAAGATTGAAGAGACAAAACTCCTTGGTGAAATTGCACAGTGTGCAACAAATGCTCAATCCAATACTCAGGAGTAACAATGCTGCCATCAGCAACTTCTCCCGTCAGGTTAGAGATTATGGGGATTTGAGGTTTAGCAAAGTAAATTTGCTGTAGAGTATTTTTAAATTCTTCGCATATCGGCTCTATTAATGGTGAGTGAAAAGCATGAGAAACCTTTAATTGACGAACTTTAACTCCTTCGTTGATAAAGTGTTCACAAAGTTGTTGAATAATTATTCGTTCCCCGGAAATTACTGTATGTTGTTCGGCATTAATAGCTGCGATCGCTATTTTTATCCCTTGGCTCTGGCAAACTTGACGAATAGAATTTTCATCTACAAAAATAGCCGCCATCGCTCCATCTTCTGCTGGCAATTCACCAATCAGCTTGGCACGTTTGGTAACAAGTTTTAAACCACTCTCAATATCAAAAACTCCCGCAAAACAAGCAGCAGCATATTCACCCAAGCTATGTCCCAAAACCGCAGTAGGTTCAATTCCCCAAGAACGCCACAATTGAGCTAATGCTACTTCGACAACAAATAAAGCTGGTTGCGTATAAGATGTATGGCTTAAAGCCACATCTAAATTAGCAAATATGACTTGCAGTAAAGATTTACCAGTTAGTTCTTGGTAGATCGTTTCACATTTATCTAAAGTTTGGCGGAAAGTTGGCTGGGTTTGATAAAGTTGTTCAGCCATTCCCAAATATTGAGAACCCTGTCCTGTGAACAAAAAGGCAATTTTGGGAGGCTTCTTTTCATCAACTTGAGCATAAATTATTGATTCTACTTCTTGTTTCTCAAAACTACGTAATTTGGTGACAAAATCACTAATTTGAGAGCCAGTCACCGCCAAACGATTTAATAATTTCACTCGGCTAGTATTTGCTGTGAATACTACATTACAGATATCGCTTTCGGGATGATTTTCGAGAAATTCTGCATAGTTTTTTGCTAAATCTACCAAAGCCTGTTCTGTTCTGGCAGAAAGTGTGAGTAAATGGTGGGTACGCTTAATCTCATTCTGCTGAGGAATAATGGTGGGAGCTTCCTCTAACACAACATGAACATTCACACCACCAATTCCTAAAGAGTTCACCCCTGCTCGTCGAGGTAATTCTTTACCATCTCGTTGTTTTGCAGTCCAGGGTATGGCTTCGCTATTGACATAAAAAGGAGTCTTGGAAAAATCAATTTGGGGATTGGGAATATTGAAATGTAAAGTTGGGGGAATAATTTGATATTTAAGAGCTAGAGCAGCTTTAATCAAACCAACAATACCAGAAGCAATTTGTATATGTCCGATATTTGTTTTCACAGACCCCAAAGCACACTCTCCCTGTTTAGCAGCGCTATATGCTCTAGCCAGCGCATCAACTTCGATGGGGTCTCCGAGTCTAGTACCTGTGCCATGAGCTTCTACAAAGCCAATAGTATCAGCCTCAACTCCTGCAAAGGCTAGCGCTTCGGCTGCTACTGAAGTCTGACCTTCTCCTCCAGGTGCTGCGAATCCCAGTTTTGTACCGCCATCGTTATTAATGGCAGATCCTTTAATCACAGCATAGATATGATCGTTATCTGCTAGAGCGTCTTGTAGTCTTTTGAGCAGAACAACCCCGATGCCACTACCAAAAATAGTACCATTCGCTTGGGCATCAAAGGCGCGACAATGCCCATCTGGAGAAATAATCGAACCTTCTTGATATAAATAACCAATCTTTTGAGGAGAGTTAACAGAAGCAGCACCAGCCAAAGCCATGTCACTTTCTCCACTCAGCAAACTTTGACAGGCGAGATGCACTACTGCTAAACCGGTGGAACAGGCTGTTTGCACATTAACACTGGGGCCGCGCAGATTTAGTTTATAGGAAATCCGCATCGTCAAATAGTCTTTGTCATTAGCCACCATCGTTTGGAATCCTCCCATCGAATCTAATGTGAAGGGTTGCAATTCGTCAGTGCTATCTAATTGACCGCGATTTGGATAACAGTTATTGATGAAATAAGTGTTCATGCTTGCCCCAGCAAACATCCCGATCGCACCCTGGTATAAGTTAGAATTGTAGCCAGCGTTTTCTAAACATTCCCAGCTAGATTGGAGCAGTAAACGTTGCTGAGGGTCGAGCAATTCTGCTTCCCGGTCTGTGTAACCAAAAAATTCGCTATCAAAATACTCGGCTTTATCGATAATCGGTCTGGCTTTGACGTAGTTAGGCTGATTGAACAGTTCAGGAGAAACCCCCGATTCTAATAATTCTTCTTCAGAAAAGAAAGATATTGTTTCGACTCCGTTTTTGAGATTTTCCCAAAAAGTTTGCAGATTGTTAGCCCCCGGAAATCGCCCAGCCATGCCAATAATGGCAATATCATGAGTGTCATGACTCCGACGCGAACGGTTTTCGGCACGCTGGCGACTTTTTTCTTCTGTAGCTTTGGTTGAATTCGATTCTTCAGTTAAGAAATTGGCTAATGTCGCAACTGTAGAATTTTTAAACATCTCAGCTATTGGTAGCTGACGCTCAAAAAGTTTTTCTAATAGGTTTTGGACACGGATTAAGTAGAGAGAATGCCCTCCCAATTCAAAGAAGTTATCATGTAAACCCACTGACGAAAGTTGCAATACTTCACACCAAACTGCTGCAATTTGGCGCTCATTTTCAGACTTTGGTAAGCTTTGGGTTTTATTTCTCTCTTTCACCAAATACTCATTAATTTGTTGGATACGAGTTGCAAATAATCCCTGCTCAAAGTCTTTTTTTAATTTAACTTTTTGAACTTTACCAATAGATGTTTTCGGAACTAGTTCAGCTTCTAAGGGAATCACATAAGTCGGCGCGATTCCTACTTTCTGGGTTAAATGGCTGCGAATCTCTCTAACTAGTTTTACCCATTCTTCAAAATTATCTGATCCCGGGCTAAAAGTAATAACTAATAAATCTGTTTCTTGATTTTGGTCAAAAAGTGCAAAGGCAGCCGTATAAGAAATAGCTACACCATCTAATTCTTCTATAGCTGTTTCAATTTCATGAGCAAAGTAGTTAATACCGTTAATAATAATTTCTTGCTTTTCTCTACCAGTAATATATAATTCACCATTATGAAGATAGCCCAAATCTCCCGTAATAAACCAACCGCCATCTTGAAAAACTTCTTGGTTGAGTTCAGGATTATTATAATATCCTTCAGTCACAGAAAACCCTTTTATCTGAAGTCGTCCAATTTCGTTTTCAGGTAAAACATGATTTTCTTGGTCAACAATCCGAATAGTAGCCCCAGGAATCGGCCGCCCCAGTGATATAAAACTATTCTCTTGGGTGAGTTCATCTTTACTTAAACCTGCTGACCAAGTAATGCCAGAACAAGATTCAGTCATCCCAAATGCTGGTTTAATTACTCTATCTTGCAGTTTATGTTTCTCTAGAAGTTCTAAGAATAAGCGAATAGTTTTGACCGAAACTTGCTCTCCTGCATTCACTAAAAACTTCATTGAGGAGAGGTTATAACAAGACTGATTAAGTTCTTCGACCTGTTGATTAATTAAGGAGAATGCAAAGTTGGGAGACCAAGAGATAGTAGCTTGATGCTTTTGAATTAGGTCTAACCATTTGAGGGGTTGCCGCAAAATTAATTCAATTGGTACATGGATTTGATTGCAAGCCAAATCCACAGCCATAATTCCTAAAAATACTATTGCCCCCACATGGTCTAAGGGCATCCAATTAAGCGTAACTTCTGCTTGTGTAAAATTATTCATCCGCACTGTACCGGCGGACATGGATAGAAGATTGCGGTGATGCAACATCACACCCTTGGGAAGACCTGTGCTACCAGACGTGAATAGTAACAACGCCGGGTCTTGTGGTGCAAGACGAGGTAATTCATGAGGATTTGATAGAGATTGATGAGTTCGCAAATCATCTATCGATACAACTTGTAAATCCTGCAAATGCGGTTGAGTAGCTAATTTTTCTATTTCACTAGTTAATTCACAATCTGATAAGATAATGGGCTGATCTAAAATCTTCCAGACGTTGTAAAGTTTTTTAACGGCAGCGTTCTCTACATCATAATTAGGAGCAGTAGTGAGAGGTGCCGGGATGATTCCGCCTAAAAAGCAAGCCCAGAGTGCAGGAATAAAGTCTTGATTTTTGCCAATTTGAAATATAACTTTATCTCCCAACTTTAGCCCGTGGTGATAAAGCCCATCTAATATATTTAAAGCATCTTTATATAAATCTTTATAAGTCTGAAAATATTCAGATTCATCGTTTTGAATATATGTAATACCTTTGTCTTCATGGCAAGTAGCACTAGCCAACACTTCTGGTAGAGTTCGGAAATTATCTTCTAATTGCCCACCCAAGCTGATGGAATCTTTTAATATTTCTTCTTGCTCATACTCGCTATGAAATTGTTCACGCAAATGAGTTTCAGTTATTTTTTTGACTTGAGGTGTATGCATATATTTTCTTGACAATTAATAAATTATTACTTGACTAAAGAATAAGTTTTATTTTCACCTTGTCACTTTTATTCTTAATTTTGTCAATTCTGGTTTTCATTGCCTTGATAATAAATGTCAATTGATAAAATAGGATTATTTTAGATATTTACGGAAAGTTTGACAACAAACGCCGTACAATATATACCTACAATTCAATGCTTACTGAGTTTATTGTAGAATTTAGTTGTGACGATGCTGATAACGCTTTGCAAAGAAAAATTCTACCGAATCGAGCATTTCGTCTGATGAACAATATATAGTATTGGCTACTGAAGCAACTGTCCGATACAGAAAAACTTTATAACTTTTAAAAAGTTATATAGATTTTTATACGCAAATCAGCACCTGTACTGCTTATAAGTTGTGTAACGTAGCATTACATAAAAGATATAGGGAATATTGGATTTTTTTGATGCTTTAACATCATCTCAATATTATGCTGAAGATGCAATACCAAATTAATTATTTTCTCTTAACTGTCTTAACTGTCTTAACTGTCTTAACTGTCTTAACTGTCCAAATATATTATGAACTTATCCCAATAATATCGAAATGTGGTAATTTACTTATCATATAGATTATTTTTCAAGAGCGATCGCACTGCAACTCAAAAAAAGTTTACAACTAAGCTCTAATGCATAAAGTCTATTTATATGAAGCATCCTGGCTCTTGCTTGTATCCGAGTCTGAAAGATAAATTGAGATTTTCTCTGATTAACTTATTGTTTAACAAACACTTATGGTGTAGATTTAATCTTGATGGTTCTAGTATTTCCTACTAGTTCCTCAACCATAAAAGGCAATTAACTATATTGATTAAACAATGATATCGAGCGAAATGTGATGAACATCTATCGAATGTTTGTGCGTCTTTACGGTTTAGAAGCATCTCAAAAGTTGCAGCGCTATCTGGAAAACTTGAATTCTCAATTGCAACATCAACTCAAATTACTCGAACAAACTCGACCAGATATGGCTAAAAAGTTTATTATGATCTGGAGAAATTTATTTCCCGAAGATCGCCCAATACCTGAAGTTTCTGCTCCAATTTTGGAAGATGGCAATTTAGTTACACACTAAACTTATATAACTTAGGGCTATTTTTTAATTATTTAATTTTCAGAAATGTTGCAATTTTCAATAAAAATCATGAATTGAATATACAACACCATTTATGGAGAAGTTTATGGAAGTGGCGGAATCACATCTTGTTTCATCAGATTACCAAATTCGACAACTTAGAGATATTCAGCCAGTTACACCGTTATTTAACAATGTTAATCAGAATAAAACAGAGCAACAAGCAGCAATAGTTGATGTTATATCTGTAAATCTACGTGATAGAATATATCATCTAACTGCTAATTCTCCTGTTAATAAACTTGCTCTATATCTCTTAGCTATTGAAATTTTAATATTTAAATATACTGCTCAAGAAGAATTCGTTGTGGCAACAGGAGCGTTGAATTTAGACACATCCCCAAGCCTCATTTTCTCTCGATTCAATGGGCAAAAGTTCACATCATTTAAGGATTTATTAAAAGCAACCCGTAACAATCTCCAAGAGGGATATCACTACCAAAGCTATGATGTTGATGCTTTTCTAGAAACATTTCTTGCTAGAGGTGGAAATCCAGCCGCAATTTTTGATATTGCTCTGATCCAAGAGGGATTGTGCAGCCGCAGTTCTTTCTTAAACAACTTTCAATTAGTTTTTGAAATTGATGCTCAAGATAGTACTGTTACTGTAACTTTCTCCAAAGATGCTTTTTATGCAGATTTTGTCCAAAGAATGCTAGAACATTTTCGGCAAATCTTGGAAACTGTAACTGCCAATTTTGATTGTCAATTGTCAGAAATTGACATACTAACACCAGAAGAACGTAAACTATTGAGTCAATGGAATAATACAGCAATTCCATATCCCCAACATAAATGTATTCATCAGTTATTTGAAGAACAAGTAGAGCGTAGTCCTGATGCATTAGCGGTAGTATTTGAAAATCAACAATTAACTTATCGTCAGTTAAATGAGCAAGCCAATCAGCTAGCTCATTATTTACAAAAAAAAGGCGTAAAACCAGAGGTACTAGTAGGCATTTGCGTAGAGCGTTCCTTAGAAATGGTCGTCGGATTATTGGGAATTCTCAAGGCTGGGGGAGCTTATGTGCCATTAGACCCCTATTATCCCACAGAACGCTTAAGTTATCTTCTGGAAGATACAGGGGTGAAAGTATTGCTCACTCAGGAATCACTCACTGAATTGTTACCAGAGCATCAGGTAATTATGCTGTGTTTAGATACAGATTGGCCAGTTATTGCTCAAGAGAATCAAAATAATCTCCACAGTGGGGTGAAAGGGGAGAATTTAGCTTATGTAATTTATACTTCTGGTTCTACAGGTAAGCCAAAGGGAGCAATGAATACCCACAAAGGTATTAGTAATCGCTTGCTGTGGATGCAGGATACTTATCAGTTAACACCAAGCGATGCCTACGGCGGGCAAAGCGATCGCATTCTCCAAAAAACCCCCTTCAGTTTCGATGTCTCAGTGTGGGAATTCTTTTGGCCGTTATTAGCAGGTGCAACCCTGGTAGTGGCGAAACCTGAAGGGCATAAAGATAGTGCTTACTTAATCAAGCTGATACAGCAGCAGCAAATTACCACCATCCATTTTGTGCCTTCAATGCTGCGAGTGTTTTTGCAAGAACCAAACCTCGAAGATTGCAGTTGCTTAAAGCGAGTAATTTGTAGTGGAGAAGCACTACCATCTGACCTGACACAACATTTCTTTGAGCGGTTAAACTGCGAACTACATAATCTCTACGGGCCAACAGAAGCAGCAATTGATGTCACATACTGGCACTGTTTACCACAAATTCAACAACAGATAGTTCCCATTGGTCGTCCCATTGCCAACACCCAGATTTACATCCTAGATCAATATCTGCAACCAGTTCCTATTGGCATCGCCGGAGAATTACATATCGGTGGTATTGGTTTAGCCCGTGGCTACCTCAACCGCCCCGAATTAACTGCCGAGAAATTTATTTCTCATCCCTTTGGGGATGGCAAGTTATATAAAACAGGCGATTTAGCTCGCTATTTACCGGATGGCAATATTGAATATCTTGGGCGCATCGACCACCAAGTTAAGATTCGCGGCTTCCGTATTGAACTAGGAGAAATTGAGACTGTACTCAGCCATCACCCATCAGTAGAACAGGCTGTAGTCATAGTTTATGAGGAAAAAACTGGAAATCAAAGCCTCGTTGGTTACATAGTCCAAAATTCTCAAACTAGCGATCGCCTTGAAAGTAACCAAGAAGTACAATTATTTGACGAACAAGTAGAGCAATGGCAGATGCTCTACAACCAAACTTACAGCCAAGCTAATATCGAGCCAGACTCAACCTTTAATATAGTTGGCTGGAATAGCAGCTACACAAGTCAATCCATTCCCGCAGCCCAAATGCGCGAGTGGCTCAACGACAAAGTAAAGATAATTCTGACCCAGCAACCAAATCGAGTCCTCGAAATAGGTTGCGGCACAGGACTAATACTATTCCAAATTGCTCCGCACTGCTGCCATTATTGGGCTACAGACATCTCACCAGTGGCACTAAACTACATCCAGCAGCAATTGAATAAACTAGAGCCAAGCCTGGATCGTGTGAATCTATTGCAGCGTGCAGCAGATAATTTTGAGAATTTAGAAGCAGAAGGATTTGACACCATCATCCTTAACTCAGTGGTGCAGTACTTCCCCCATATTGATTATTTGTTGCAGGTTTTAGAAGGTGCAGTGAATGCAGTTGCCCCTGGAGGCTGTATTTTCCTAGGAGATGTGCGGAATCTGCAATTACTGGAAGCTTTCCACGCCTCTGTGGAACTGCATAAAGCTCCACCCGATCTATCTGTAACCCAGTGGCAACAGCGTGTACAGAGGCAAATTGACCAAGAGAATGAACTGCTGATTGATCCAGCCTTGTTTACGGCTATTGGGCAGCATTTTCCCCAAATTACTCATGTGCAGATCCATTTACAGCGAGGACAGCACCACAACGAACTAACTCAATTTCGTTACAACGTCCTACTGTATGTGGGAGATGCGGTGAATATTCCCCAGGATGTTCAGTGGATAGATTGGCAAAAACAACAACTCACATTGTCTGCGGTGCGACATCTGTTAGTAGAGACACAACCTGAGATACTGGGAGTTACACGGATACTGAATCCCAGATTAATCACAAGTTTAAAAAGCGCAGAATTACTAAAAAATCCCCAGGAATTCCAGACAGTCAGCCAACTACGTGCAGTCATAAATGCGATCGCTCCAGAGATAGGAGTAGAACCCGATGAATTTTATGCTCTAGCTGAGGCTTTGTCTTATTCTTTAGTTGTTACTTGCTCAGATGCTAGTGTTTCAGACTACTACGATGTGATTTTTGTACAACGCCAAAGTCAGGGGCAAATCCCTCCAAGAGTGTTTCCTCCCACTCAAAAACAAACTCAGCGTGACTGGCGATTATATGCCAACCAACCTTTACAGCCAAAGTTGAAACGTCAACTTATACCCCAACTGCGGAGTTATCTAGAAACACATCTACCAGAGTACATGATGCCAAATGCTTTCGTCATGTTGGATGCCATACCACTGACAGCCAATGGCAAAATTGACCGTCGGGCTTTACCGTCTCCAGAACAAATCCGTCTAGAGTTGGCAGATACCTTTGTCCCCCCATGTACTCCCATAGAGGAAATGCTGGCTCTGATCTGGGCTGAAGTTTTGGGCATCGAACAGGTAGGTATCCACGACAACTTCTTTGAACTAGGAGGAGACTCAATTCGGGGTATCCAGGCGATCGCCAAAGCTAGGCAAATGGGTTTCGATTTTTCCCTACCACAGCTATTCCAACATCAAACAATTCAAGAATTGGCAAGTTTAGTTAGCGAAGAATTGAGTTCTTTACCCAGACAAAAGACAGAAGCATTCAGCCTCATCTCTGAAGAACAGCGTCTAAATCTACCAGAGGGTGTAGAAGATGCCTATCCACTCGCAGCCCTACAGGCAGGGATGGTCTTTCACAGTGAGTATAGTACTAACGTCCCGATCTACCACGATGTCTTTACTTACCACATTCGAGCTACTCTCAACCTTCAGGCTTTACACAGTGTCATCAAACAGGTAGTCAATCGTCATCCAGTGCTACGTACCAGCTTTGCCCTGACTAACTACCAACAGCCACTACAACTGGTTTATCAGCAAGTAGATGTTCCCTTAAACTTAGATGATCTGAGTCATTTATCGACTACTGAACAAGAAGTAGCTCTAGATACTTGGATTGAACAAGAGAAAACACGGCATTTTGATTGGAATGTTCCGCCATTACTGCGCTTTCATCTACATCGTCGCAGTTCTGAAACATTTAATTTGACCTTGAGCTTCCACCACTCTATTCTTGACGGCTGGAGTGTGGCCTCACTGCTTACTGAATTGTTGCAACAATACTTATATCTTCTCAGCAAAAATGTTCTGCCTCTGCCAGCACCACCGACAATTACCTTTCGAGATTTCGTGGCATTAGAGCAAATAACCTTGAAATCTCAAGAATGCCAAGAATATTGGCAACAGCAACTCAGCGACATTACAATTACCAAACTACCACGGTGGTCAAAGTCGAACCGCGCCATTAAAAATTGGGATTCGTCAGTTTTTATATCTTCAAGAGTTTCTCAGGGTTTAAAACATCTCAGTAAAGCGACGGGAGTTCCCCTCAAAAGTGTTTTGTTAGCCGCTCATTTAAGGGTGTTGAGCTTCTTAACTAACCAGACAGATATTCTCACAGGTTTAGTATCTAATGGCAGACTAGAAGATACTGATGGAGAAAGGGTACTAGGATTATTTCTTAATACTTTGCCATTTCGTTTAAAACTCCTTGGCGGCACTTGGACAGACTTAGTGCGGCAGACCTTCGATACTGAACGGGAATGCTTGTCTTTTCGACGATATCCTCTGGCTGAATTGCAACGGAATTTTGGTGGACAGCCTTTGTTCGAGACTGCGTTTAACTTTATTCATTTCCACGTTTACCAGGACATCATAGGTATTAAAGATTTAGAAGTATTAGGTGGTAAGTTTTTTAATCAAACCAACTTCACTTTAGTAGCTAATTTTAGTCTGCATCCCATTTCCTCTCAAGTAGAGCTAATCCTGAAATACGATGGTAATCAGTTAGGTGAAGAACAGATAAAAATGATTGGCGGATACTATCAAGAAGCTCTAACAGCGATTGCCAGTCAAGGGTCAGAGCCATATCAAAAGCATTGTTTACTCTCAGATAGAGAACAGCATCGGCTGTTGGTGGAATGGAATGATACTCAAACTGACTATACCCAAGATAAATGCATTCATCAGTTATTTGCAGAGCAAGTGGAGCGTAGTCCCGATGCAGTAGCGGTGGTGTTTGAAAATCAGCAATTGACCTATCGACAGTTGAATGAGCGGGCTAATCAGTTAGC